>JBQCEX010000119.1:0-4448 GCA_051959855.1 Flavipsychrobacter sp.
TAAAACTTCCGGGTGACGCAGTTCCAACTGGCTGGTATATTCAGCTTCAAATTCTTTGATCTTGTTTACAGGCACCTTACGCATCAGGTTCTTGGTTCCGGCGTAGATAATTGCTACCTGTTTTTCTACTGATACAGGTGAATATTGTCCTTGTTTAAGAACTTCTACGTTACGGGCACCTTTGTCAATTACGTTCTTGGTAGCCGCATCAAGATCCGATCCGAATTTTGAGAAGGCCTCAAGCTCGCGGTACTGAGCCTGGTCAAGCTTTAATGTACCAGCTACTTTCTTCATTGATTTGATCTGCGCGTTACCACCTACACGTGATACAGAGATACCTACGTTGATAGCCGGACGCACACCTGCGTTAAACAGGTTAGACTCTAAGAAGATCTGACCGTCTGTAATTGAAATTACGTTGGTTGGGATGTATGCAGAAACGTCACCAGCCTGAGTTTCGATGATTGGAAGTGCGGTTAATGAACCACCACCTTTAACAATACCTTTGATATACACAGGAAGATCTTTCATTGCCTTAGCAATGTCATCGTTGGCGTTGATCTTAGCAGCACGCTCTAATAAACGGCTGTGCAGGTAAAATACGTCACCAGGATAAGCTTCACGACCAGGAGGACGACGAAGCAACAATGACACTTCACGGTAAGCCACAGCTTGCTTAGAAAGATCATCATAAACGATCAATGCAGGGCGACCGGTATCGCGGAAGAACTCACCTATCGCAGCACCGGCGAACGGAGCAAAGAACTGCTGAGGAGCAGGATCTGCTGCAGAAGCCGCAACGATAGTAGTGTATGCCATTGCACCATTATCTTCCAGTGTTTTCATAACACCAGCGATGGTAGATGCTTTCTGACCAATAGCTACATATATACAGTAAACAGGCTTGCCTGCTTCAAAAAATTCTTTCTGGTTAATGATGGTATCCACGCAGATGGCAGTTTTACCTGTCTGGCGGTCACCGATTACCAGCTCACGCTGTCCACGACCTACCGGAATCATTGCATCTATCGCTTTGATACCTGTTTGCAGTGGTTCTTTTACAGGTTCGCGGAAGATAACGCCCGGAGCTTTACGTTCCAGTGGCATTTCATACAGTTCACCCTTCAGCGGACCTTTACCATCTATTGGTTCGCCCAGTGTATTGATAACACGGCCAACCATGCCTTCACCCACTTTAATAGAAGCGATCTTACCAGTGCGGGTTACTTTATCACCTTCTTTGATCTTGCCGCTTTCACCCATCAATACCACACCCACGTTATCTTCTTCAAGGTTCAGGGCAATAGCTTTGGTACCATTTTCAAATTCTACCAGCTCACCAGAACGTACACCGTTCAAACCATAAATACGTGCGATACCATCGCCTATCTGCAGTACGGTACCAACTTCTTCCAGGTTAGCAGCACCATCGAAGCCGCTTAACTGTTGGCGCAATATCGCCGATATTTCGTCCGGTTTAATTTCAACCATGATCTATATTGTTTTAAAAAACGTTTCTAAATAGTTTATTGTTACAGTGCTGATGTATAAGAGTAGTCCATGAGCTTAGCCTTAATATTATTCAGCTCACGGCGTACACTTGCATCAAACAATTTATCTTCCATTTCCAGCACAAAGCCGCCTATTAATTCAGGATTCACATCAGTAGCAAGCTCTACCGTGCTACCCTGCAGGCCGGCAGCTATCTTAGCCATTATAGACACTTTCACATTTTCATTTACAGGTACAGCTGTTGTCAGCTTCACTGTTTTTATCTTCTTCATTTCCTTGTACTGGGATACAAATGCAGTTGCTATTTCAGGCAGGTTAGCTTCGCGGCCTTTGCTGATGAGCAAATGAACGAATGCCTGTGTAATAGCATGTATTTGTCCCTTAAGAATAGCATCAACAATATGCATCTTTTTGTCAGCCTTTACAATAGGGCTACGCAGCATAGCTGTAAAATCCGAGCTATGGCTGCAGATGCTTATGAGCAATTGCATATCCTTCAGCGCATCTTCCAGGCTGTTCTTTTCAGTAGCCAGGTCGAAAAGCGATTTTGCATAACGGGATGCAAGACGTGGATTTTGCATGTATTAAATATTGTTAGTGCCTTTGCTAAGCAAAAGCAGTTTGTTTTAATTAGTTCAGTTTAATGTCTTCAGCCAGCATGTTCACATAGCTATCCTGCGCTTCCGCAGTAGCCAGGTTCTTACGCAGTATCTTTTCAGCTACTTCTACAGCCAGGGCGCCTATTTCATTCTTCACTTCTGTAAGCGCAGCCATTTTCTGCTGCTGTATCTGCTGTTGTGCATCAGCAATGATCTTGTTAGCTTCAGTTTTAGCCTGGTCTTTAGCTTCATTCACAATGCGGTCCTTCATTTCCTTAGCTTCTTTCAGCATTTGTGCACGTTCTTCGCGGGCTTCAGCCATTATGCGTTCATTCTCCGCTTTCATCTGGCCCATTTCCTTCTTCAGGTTATCGGCAGTAGAGATTGCATCTGCAATGCCTTTTTCACGCTCGTCCAGAGAGCTGATGATTGGCTTCCAGGCAAATTTGCGCAGCACGAACACAACGATCAGGAACGCTATAAGAGTCCAAAAGAACAAACCAAGTTCCGGGGTTAACAATTCCATACCTGTTTAATTTATTAATTGTAAAGTTTAAAATTTATATTCTTTTAAAATCTTATTATCGGTTTAAATAACTGCACCTTCGGCCCTGTGCGTCGGGTGCAGTTAAATGTTTTGTGTACCGTGATTACAGTACGATAGCAAGCAGACCTGCGATAACACCGAACAGAGCCACACCTTCTACGAAGGCAGCAGTCGGGATCATGTTTGCACGGATGTCGCCTGAAGCTTCCGGCTGGCGAGAGATCGCTTCTACAGCGCCCTTACCAATCTGGCCAATACCTACACCAGCACCCAGGGCTGCAACACCAGCACCTATGGCACCACCAGCTTTAGCCAAACCGTCAGCTGCTAACAAAATTGTGTTCAACAAAGACATACTATATGGATTTTAATTAAAAAAACTACGCTATTATTTCCCTTTCATTTACATGGTATTCCTGACCTGTTTCTTCGCTATGGTTCTCTTCTATTGCCTGACCGATAAATACAGCGGTAAGAGTAGCGAAGATAAAGGCCTGAACTGCAGCAACCAGCAATTCTACCATGAACATGAACACTGAAAATGCTACAGATACAGGAATGAAACCTATACCTACATATTTATTCAGCATTCCGAAAATGAAGATCATACAGATCACGCTCAATATAATGATGTGACCAGCCAGCATGTTTGCAAAAAGACGTATCGTCAATGCAAGCGGCTTAATGAACATGGAAATTATTTCAATAGGCACCAGCAGCAGCTTAATACCGAACGGTACGCCCGGCGGATTAAACATGTGGCCCCAGTAATGTTTGTTAGCGCTGAATATCATTACAAGGAACGATATTACAGAAAGGCAGGCTGTTACAGCTATATTGCCTGTGAAATTTGCACCGCCAGGGAACAGGCCGAACATATTATTTAACCATATAAAGAAGAATATAGTAAGCAGCAGCGGCAAATATTTCTTGTATTTATGGCCCAGGTTAGGTTTAGCCACTTCGTCGCGCATGAATATGATACATGCTTCCAATGCATTCTGAAAACCCTTAGGAGCTTTCATGGCACCGGCAGTTTTATATTTTTTTGCTGCGCTTGTCATCAGCCATACTAAAATGATAGCAGATACAAGCATTGCAAAAATGTTCTTCGTAATGGAAAGATCTGTGATCTTGGCACCGTCTTCCGATACTATCTTTTCTTTCATACCACTTTTATCCAGGTGGTAGCCATTGTAAGATTCACCTTCAGCTATTTTAGAGGAAGAAAATATAGACAGGCCCTTTTCAGGATGATAAATAATTACCGGCAGTGGCAATGCTACGGGTGTTTCGCCAATGCTGAATACATGCCATTCATGAGCATCAGCTATGTGACCGAAGATAATGCCTGAAATATTGAGATCCTTACCACCTTCTTTGGGCGCGGTTTCAGCAGCAGGACTTGCTACTGGTGTTGGCTCTGCCTGAGCAAATACAGAAACAGAGGTACCTACCAGCGCGAAAACCAATAATAACAAGGAAAACAGACGTTTACAACTCATTTCCACTTCCGAAATTTTGCGCAAAGATACCAGTTTTAAATTCAAAAAAAAGTCCAACAATCAATTTTATCTTCTGCAATCCATATAAAATACTGCCTTTTGTATATCAGTAGTAGAAAGCGCGAAACAAATAAAATTTTCACTAATTAAACTATTATTTAGAAATTAATTCAAAGTTAATACACAGCGGTATGACTTTTAAGTAATATTAACCGTTTCTGCACACATATTTTCTAAGAATGATGGACTTATCAAAGCCTGCATATACTTTTTTACTTCGGCCCC
>JBQCEX010000120.1:0-7614 GCA_051959855.1 Flavipsychrobacter sp.
CGACCATCATCATATCAAAAAGCGGCGAAAGCCCTGAGATAAAGGTGCTGGTGCCTTTCATAAAAAACTTTGGCAATCCCGTTATTGCCCTCTGCGGCAACGAACGCTCTTACCTGGCCACACATGCTGATGTATTTGTAAACTGCACGGTAGAAAAGGAGGCCTGTCCTAATAACCTGGCACCTACCACCAGCACTACTGCACAGCTGGCCATGGGCGATGCTATGGCGGTTTGCCTGCTGAGCCTGAAGGGTTTTACCTCGAAGGATTTTGCACGTTACCATCCTGGCGGCGCATTGGGTAAGCAGCTATACCTGCGTGTGGCAGACATGAGCAAGATAAATGAAAAGCCACAAGTAAAGCCCGACAGCACACTGCGCGAAATAATCTATGAGATAAGCAGCAAGCGCCTGGGCGCCACAGCAGTACTGGACGGCGACAAGCTTACCGGTATTATAACGGACGGTGATATACGCCGCATGCTGGAAAGGAATGAAAACCCTGCCAATGTAAAGGCTGCAGACATACTGAACGCCAATCCCAAAACCATAGACGAAACAGAACTTGCCGTTACAGCCCTGGAAAAAATGCGTGAATACGATATCACTCAACTGGTAGTAACGAAGGAAGGCAAGTATAGCGGCTTTATTCACCTGCACGACCTGGTGCGGGAAGGATTGATATAAATTTGCAATAGTTAATTATATTCCTATTTTAGTGTGATAATTATTTATCACCTTTCAATTTAAGTTATGACCCCTGCATTATTATTATTTTCCATGCCTGGCGATTTTGCATTCGCCGCTATGTTACTCATCCCAATAGGTGCTGTATACCTGGGTTTAAAATTTGTACAAGGATATTTAGAGGGTAAAAAAGACAAATAGGAATTAAAAACTGAAACTCCCTGTAAGGGAATCGTGTTGGTTTTAATAGCTGCTAACAGCCTAAAACCCTACACCCACCCCAAACTCTGCCAGCTCAGCCTCTGTAAGGTGTGTTTTCAGCAATGCAGAGAGGAACAGCTCTTTCAGCGGGCCGGTTTCCTTTTGTATAATGTAGTAGTGCATGCCCAGCTTTTCGTAGTACGGGGTTATGGCCTCCAGGGCGGCTTGTTTTATATACACGCCCACCTGCAGTATGATGCCGACATGCCCTATGCCGAATTCATTACCTACAAAGATGGCGCTCTTCCATGAGTGCTGCCTTTCGCTGCCCACATCTATCTCGTTATTGCGGAGGAAGGCGTAAATATCCTGGTGATAAGAATAGTCTATACCGGCAAACATTTTATTCACACTGTTCCATCGCCTGCTGGCATATACTGATGCCAGGTACACATGGTATAGCGGACCCTCAGGTGCACCGCTTTCAGTAAGCGCCATACTGAAACGTCCCTGCACCAGCCAGCGGTTTTTAAGTGGCGTCAGCTTACGTTTTATCTTTTCAGGCTGCGAGGTAACCGGGAAATACCGTACCCCCACATGCGCGCCATACATATTAATGCCCAGGTTAGGCACATGGTAGGTGGCATTAGATACATGGAAAAAATTAGCGCCCAACTGCACATCCCAATGGCTGTTTATGTGGTAGCGCAGGTCGGTCATGAAGCAGCTGAAATTGTTTATCTGGCTGCTTAGTGCATTGTTTAGTGTGTCCCAGTTCGGGTAGCGGTCATAGTGTTTGCTCACAAAGCCAACGCCAAAGCCCATGCGTATGGTCCATTCCAGTTTGTTGCCGCGTATAATAGGTATTGTAAGGTTAGGATAAAAACCAAGTACCCGGCCATACACCGAATCTATACCGTAGTTAACATAGGTAACCCCAAAGCCTACTGTAGGATAGTTGATGCGTTGCTGCCAGTCTTTTTTACCATAGGTCTTCCAGACAAAGTTCAGGTCCAGCGCAGTGGAATGGTCCGGTATTGGCAAACGAAATTTCTTGGTGTGCTTGAATACTTTGCCTGCCACGCCATTCATTTCTATCCCAAATCCCGAGCCCGGCTTATCCTCCTGCGCCTGCGCTTTATGGCACAGCATAAGAACTGTAATAGCAAGCAGCAAAAAAGAAGGTTTATAATAATGGTTGC
The DNA here is from genome assembly GCA_051959855.1 of Flavipsychrobacter sp. Lineage (GTDB taxonomy): Bacteria > Bacteroidota > Bacteroidia > Chitinophagales > Chitinophagaceae > SZAS-30. The sequence continues at coordinate 2,090 of JBQCEX010000120.1, forward strand.
GCATCACTAATATTCAGGTACAGGCATTAAAGTATGGTACTGAACAAATATAAATCTCATTTCGTTATTATTTAACTTGTTGTCACAATGGTGTAATAGTGGTTTTTGTACCTTTAGCCTCAAATAGTATCATTTAACCGAATGCGTCGTTTAGCTGCTTTACTGGTCAAGTCGTTTCTGCAAGGGTTGCTTTTGCTCAGCCCTATCGCTATCACGGCTTATATACTCTATGCAGTGTTCGACCGCATAGATAGCCTGGTGCCTTATGTGCCACGCGGTCTGGGTTTTTTGATCATTGTCAGTTGTGTCACCTTTATCGGCTATCTGGGCACCCGCCTGTTCTTTGGCCGTTGGCTGTTTGATGCTTTTGGTCACTTGCTGGAGCGTACGCCTGGCGTAAAATTCATTTACTCATCGGCCCGCGACATGGTAGGCTCCTTCGTGGGCGACAAAAAGCGTTTCAACAGGCCGGTGTGGGTATGTACCAACATTAATCCTGAAATGTGGCGTATAGGCTTCCTTACGCAGCGCGATATGTCGCATCTGGGTATGGTAAATAAGGTAGCGGTTTACCTGCCGCACTCCTATGCCATATCTGGCTGGGTAATAATAGTAGAGGCAAAATATGTAAAACCGGTAACGAAGATGAGCGCCGGAGAGGCAATGAAATTTGCGGTGAGTGGCGGCGTTACTAATATAGAAGAAGATAGCCATGACAAACCGAAAATTGAACTTTAGCGGTGGCCCTGCAGCCCTGCCGATAGAAGTGCTGAAGGAAGCATCAGAAGCTGTAGTGGATTATAAGGGTACGGGCCTCTCTATATTAGAGATACCTCACCGTGGTAAGGATTTTGAAAAAATTCTGGAGGAAGCTAAAGAGCTGACGCGCGAGTTATGTGGCCTGGGCAGTGATTACGAAATACTCTGGCTGCATGGTGGCGGCCGCCTGCAGTTTTGCATGGTGCCTATGAATTTCCTGGGTCAGGAAGACACAGCAGGGTACATAGCCAGCGGCCACTGGGCTGAAGAAGCCATGGAATACGCTGCGCATTACGGTGATGTACAGATACTCAGCACATCGAAAGATGCTAATTATACGCAGCTGCCCAAGTGGCCTGCAGATATTTCAAACAATCTCGCTTACCTGCATTATACTACCAATAATACCATTTATGGCACCCAGTTTCACGAAGTGCCAAAATGCAATGTGCCCCTGGTAGCAGACATGAGCAGCGATATACTTTGCAGCAGGCGCAACTATACTAACTGTGCAGTAATATATGCAGCAGCACAGAAAAATATGGGCCCTGCGGGTACTACTATGGTGGCTATACGAAAGGATATCCTGGACCGCATACACCGCGACCTGCCGGCCATGCTGAACTATAAAAAACATGTAGAGAAAAACTCACTGCTCAACACGCCGCCGGTGTTTGCTATATATGCATCTATGCTCATGCTGCGCTGGGCAAAGCGAAAAGGTATCGACGCTATAGAGAAAGAGAACAGGCATAAAGCAGATCTGCTCTATACGGAAATAGACCGTAACAGCATATTCACTGCCACCGTAAAGAATAAAGCAGACCGCAGCATGATGAATGTATGCTTCACGGGCAATACTGTAGAAAATGAAAAAGCATTTCTGCAATTTTGCGAGCAGAGGAATATTACCGGCATCAAAGGGCATCGTTTCGTGGGCGGCTTCCGTGCCTCATTGTACAATGCAGTGAGCATAGCTGCTACTGAAGCCCTGGTGCAGGCAATGCAGGATTTTGAAAAAGAAAATAAATACTAATCGTTTAATAGAATATGGCAAAAATTACCCCTTTTGAGGGCTTAAGACCAAAAAAAGAATTTGCTGACAAAGTAGCTACTTTACCTTATGATGTGGTAAGCGTAGCAGAAGCAAGGCAATTCAGAAAAGACCCTTACAATTTCTATCATGTTACCCGTGCAGAAATAGACCTTTCTGAAAATGTAGATGTACATAGCCAGCTGGTATATGACCGGGCCGAGGAAAACCTCGACGAAATGATAGCACAGAAAATACTGGTGCAGGACAAAGACCCTTACTATTATATATATGAGCTTACTATGGATGGCCGCTCACAGACTGGTCTCGTCTGTGGCTCATCTATTGACGACTATGAGAAGGGTATCATAAAGAAGCATGAATTTACCCGCCCGGAAAAGGAACTGGACAGGATAAATCATATTAAAACCACACATGCGCAAACAGGTATAGTATTCCTGGCCTACAATGACCAGGAAGAGGTACAGCATATCATTGATAAGTGGAAAGCCAACCACGACGCTGAATATGATTTTGTAGCGCCTGATGGTATTAGGCATCGCTTCTGGGTAATAAATGACTACGCAAAGGTGGCATCTATTACTCGCCTCTTCGATGAAGAAGTTCCGGCTACTTACATAGCAGACGGCCATCACCGTGCAGCCTCTGCCGCTAAGGTGTGTCAGGAAATGAGGGAGAATGATATGGCTATCTCTGGTGATGAGTCATTCAATTATTTCCTTACCTGCATATTTCCTGCCAGCCAGTTGCAGATATTGGATTACAACCGTGTAGTGAAAGACCTGAATGGTATGAAGCCCGAAGAATTTGTAAAAGCGCTGCAGCAGGATTTTATAGTAGAGTCATTGGGCAGTCAACAGTACAAACCACAGTATGAGCACGAGTTCGGCATGTATCTAGACCATTGCTGGTACAAGCTCACAGCAAAGCCCGGCTCTTTTACAAATGATCCTATTGGCGTGCTGGATGTGAGCATATTGCAGAATAATGTGCTCTCCAAATTGCTGAATATTAATGATCCCCGTGTTGATAAGCGTGTCGACTTTGTGGGCGGCATCCGTGGCCTTGGCGAGCTGGAAAAACGTGTGAATAGCAAAGAGATGGCTGCTGCTTTTGCCTGCTACCCCGTAAGTATCAAACAGTTGTTCGATATAGCAGACAGCGGAAATGTAATGCCGCCCAAGAGTACCTGGTTTGAGCCCAAGCTGCGCGACGGGCTGGTGGTATACCTTATATAACAAATACGAAAGGCACTATTTACAGTGCCTTTTTTGTTATAAGAAACAGTGATAAAACTGCAACACGAAACCGGCCAACTTTGTTACACAAAATAAAAGCATAGATAATGGAATATAGAAGAATGGGAAAAACAGGCTTACAGCTCAGCGCATTGTCTTTTGGTTCATGGGTGACCTTTGCCAAACAGGTAGATGATACAGACTCCGACAGACTGATGGGCATTGCCTATGATAATGGGGTTAACTTTTTTGATAACGCAGAGGTGTACTCATCAGGCGAATCTGAAAAAATGATGGGCCGCGTGCTGAAAAAGAAGAATTGGGACCGCACTTCCTACATCGTATCCAGCAAGGTATTCTTTGGCTGGAGGGGCAAAGCAAACAAGCCAAACCAGACAGGCCTTAGCCGCAAGCATATCACTGAAGCATGTCACGAGGCGCTGCAGCTTTTCCAGCTCGACTTCCTGGACCTTTTCTTCTGCCACCGCCCTGACAGGGAAACACCTATAGAAGAGGTGGTATGGACGATGAACATACTGATACAGCAGGGCAAGATACTGTACTGGGGCACCAGTGAATGGAGCGCAGCTGAAATAATGGAAGCCAATATGGTAGCCAAAGAGCTGGGACTGATAGGTCCTGCTATGGAGCAACCGCAATACAACATCTTCGAGCGAACAAAGATGGAAAGAGACTATGTCACCATCTTTAAGAATGTAGGTCTTGGCACCACTATCTGGAGCCCTCTTGCATCCGGCCTGCTGACAGGTAAATATAATAATGGCATACCCGAAGGCTCACGTATGACGCTGGAAGGTTATGAATGGCTGAAAGACCGTATGATGGTAGAAGACAAGCTGGCCCGTGTGCGCAAACTGGGAGAAGTAGCAAATGACCTGGATACATCGCTTGCCACCTTATCTATTGCCTGGTGCATCAGCAACCCCAATGTCACCACAGCCATCCTCGGTGCTACCAAAGACAAGCAACTAACTGAGAATCTGCAGGCCCTGGAAGCATATCCTAAAATAACTGCAGAAGTGAAGGAAAGGATAGATGAGATAATGGGTACAAAGCCGGGAAACTAATAAAATTTATTTAATAGGAACGCCATCAGGTTTTAAAGCTGGTGGCGTTTTGCTTTCTGCAATTTTCATTAGGTACAAAATTTTTCTCTTTCTTTTGTAACATTCCACTACTTCGCGTATCTATACAGCGAAAGGTATCATTCCTGTGCAGCCGGATTTTAAAGAAATATATACGCAATATGCTCCCCAGGTGTTCAGGGTATGTATGGGTTATATTAATGACCCCGCACAGGCCCGCGACCTGACGCAGGAGACTTTTATTGCCGTATGGCAAAGTATGCAGACATTTCGCAATGAGTCGACGATCAGCACTTGGATATTGCGCATTGCCACCAATAACTGTCTGCGCGCACTGGAGCGGTCAAAGCGCATACAAACTGCAGACCTGCCTTTCGATATGCCCGAGCATAAGGAAGAGTCGATAGAAGACAAGCTGGCATTTCTCTACAAATGCATAGCCGAATTGGAAGAAACGGAAAGGATCATCATATCGCTATTGCTGGAAGATCTTCCGCAGGCGGAAATAGCTGCCATTGTTGGTCTTTCAGAAGGAAATACAAGGGTTAAGATTCACAGGATAAAAGAAAAGCTGGCTGTAAAATTTAAGGATCATGGACAATTTGAATGATTTAAAAAAGATATGGCTTACGGCGGATACCAGCAGCCTTCCTGATACAGCGGAGATGATGCGTGCCGTGCGCAAATATCGCAGCCAAAAGCTCATAAAGAAAGCTGCATTGGTTCTTGCTGCGCTATTCCTTACCGCAGTAATGGTATCGGTGGTTTTTCTCTATAAATCAGTAATGATCAGTACGCGCCTCGGTGAAGCCTGTATTATAGTGGCAGGTCTTATACTCGTCTTTACCAATATTGGCTCTATAGGCAGGCTATACAAGGTTAAAAATCTTTCGAATAAGGAATTTATTGCCTACCTGGAACAAGTGAAGATAAACCGTGCTAAATATTACAGGAAAACACAAGTAATAGGCTTTTCATTGGTTTCTCTGGGCCTGCTGCTGTATATATATGAGGGTGTTCGCGCATACACCTGGCTGCTGTTTGCATCTTATGCATTTGTGTTGCTATACATTATAATCATGTGGCTGGTTGTGCGCCCCCGAGTGTACAAACGCCAGGCAAAAAAGCTGGATGCGACCATCAACAAAATGAAGCGCCTTGCCGATCAATTTTAAAAACAATAAATCTCAAGTATATGAAGAAGATGCCTGAACGTCTCAGAATTTTATTTGCTATTGGTTGCCTGCTTGCCACCTGCACACCCATACTGCGGTTCATGTTTCCTGCCATGCCCGATTTTCTTATGGGCTTCGGCCAGGGTATTGGCTTGGGAATGCTGATATGGGTGCTGATAAAGCAGAAGAGGGC
>JBQCEX010000121.1:0-2335 GCA_051959855.1 Flavipsychrobacter sp.
ATTCGATCAGCATCTGGGCATAGCAGAAGGAGAACGAGATAGCCTGACGGGAAGCTTTATAAAACATTATAATAATTATGGCATTGACGATACGAAGCTGACTACTGGAGCAGATAATACTTCTTATAAAATGGATATACCATATCAGCATATAAATCACCAGAAGCTGGTATGGAACAATAATCTGTATATGAATAATGGTGGGCGTATGGAACTGAGCTTAGGCTACCAACAGAACAAACGCCAGGAGTTTGGTGATGTGCTGAACCCTGATGAACCAGGTTTATCCCTTTTGCTGCAAACCTATACTTATGATGCTAAGTATTTCTTACCAGTATGGAACGGCTGGCAGGTAACTACCGGCGTAAACGGTATGTATCAGCTAAACACTAATAAAGGATCTGAATTCCTGGTTCCGGATTACTCTTTGTTTGATATTGGAGGTTATGGTATAGCTAAAAAAGAAATGGGTGCGTGGACAGTGGCTGGTGGTTTGAGATACGATTTCCGTACAATAAATACACATGATCTTTATGTGATGCCAGTTGCTGCCAATGGCTTTGCTTATAGGCCGGCACCAGGTTATAAGGGTGATTTGCTATTCTCTGCATTTTCCAGGAATTATTCCAATGTATCAGGAAGCATAGGGACCAGTTATGCAGTGGATAAGAATACGATACTTAAGTTCAATATAGCAAGCGGGTATCGTGCCCCTAACATAGCCGAGCTCTCAGCCAATGGGGTACACGATGGCACCTACAGATACGAAGAAGGGAATACGGGTTTAAAATCAGAAAATAGCCTTCAGGCTGATCTTGGATTATCCTGGACGTCTGAGCATGTAATGGTAACTGCTGCGGTATTTGATAACTATATCAAGAACTTTATATTCATTCGTAAGCTGCAATCTGTAAATGGGGGAGACTCAATACCGAGTACTTTTAATGATAATAAGTTTGCCGCTTATATGTATGGCCAAAGTGATGCTAATCTGTATGGCGGTGAACTGTATATAGATTACCATCCGCATCCTTTTGACTGGCTGCATCTTGAAAATACTTTTTCTTATGTGAGAGGTATGTTTGTTAATCCAACGAGCGACTCTACCAGAAATCTGCCATTAATGCCCCCATTCCGCTGGCTGATAGATCTGCGGGCGCAGAAAAAAGATATAGGCAACTTTATCAGAAATGCATATGTAAAGGTGGGGCTTGATATCAATGGCAATCAAAATAATGTATTTACTGCATATGGAACTGAAACGCCTACGCCAGGCTATACCTTATTAAGCGCAGGAATAGGTTTTGATGTGATAGACCGGGCAAAAAATACTGTCTGTACGTTTACCATCGCCGCTCAGAACTTGACAAATGTGGCTTATCAAAACCCGCTGAGCCGGTTGAAATATGGTCCGGAGAACTATGTTACGGGTAACTATGGCATCTATAACATGGGTAGAAATTTTAGTTTTACAGCCTCCTTTCCCTTATTAGTTAAATAATTATCAGCAGCAAAGAACATACTTAAATCCTGTATCTATTTCTTTTGGCGCTGAAATGTTTTAATTTTGCAGCAAGCACATTTAGGTATTTTAATTCAGTTGGTTTTTTATTATTTTTAAGACTGTTGTACCTAATGAGTTATTCTAATTTTTGATATTGTGATTATGAATCAGCAAGAAATAATTGAGAGAATTAATGCTTTTATGGTTGAGGATTTCGAGGTAGGGGAGCATCTAATTCAACCCCAGGCCGACCTGAAAAGTACTTTAGACCTGGACAGCTTAGATTATATTGACCTGGTTGTGGCTATAGAACAGAACTTTGGATTTAAGGTAAAGCCTGAAGATTTCCAGCAGATGCATACCATTCAGGACTTCTATAATTACGTTTTTAATCGCCTGCATACGCCAGCGAATGCCTAATAAGGAATCGTGGGAGGGAGTGTCCCGCGCGCCTGCACTTGGTTACCGCATTTTTATATGGCTATTACGTATAGCCGGGCTAAAAGCTGCCTATAAGCTATTGCATGTCGTTACGCTTTATTATCGCCTGTTTGTTCCGGCAGCAACAAAACCGCTACGATATTTATACAGACAGAGGTTAGGATTTAACGCATCTGAAGCGAAGAAGCTGGTAAAGAAAAACTTATACATCTTTGGCCAGACGCTGATAGATAAAGTAGTAGTGCTGGCAGGTAACAAGAATGCTTTTACATTTGAAGAAGAAGGTATTGATAATATAAGCAATATGCACGCGAATGGTAAAGGCGGCATACTGGTGAGCGCACATTTAGGTAACTGGGAGGTGGCGGGACACTTACTGGAGCATATTGG
>JBQCEX010000122.1:0-11208 GCA_051959855.1 Flavipsychrobacter sp.
AGCACGTGCATTGCTCAATAATCCTAAGCTGATACTCGCCGATGAACCTACAGGAAACCTCGACCCTGATACTACCGAGGAAATAATGCAATTACTATTCAATATCTGCCGCGATTACCATACTGCATTCATCATGGCTACGCATGATTATTCTATCATTCAAAAATACCCTGCAAGAGTAGTACGAATAGAGCAGGGGCAGGTAAAGGAAATATCTGTAGCAGGTATGTAGCTACCTGCCGGTAATAGCTTTATATAAGTGTTTACCCAGGCTATATACATATAGTACAGGCAGCAATAGGATAAATAAAGGATTTAATTTCACTAACCGCGTGTATGCCTTCAATTCTCCTTTACGCATTTTCCATTTGTTAGCACTCTGACCTCCTTTTGATAATACAGGTCTGCCTATTTGCGTAAGCGGCAGATTGATAAAGTAGATTTTATTTCGGTAACCTATCCGCAGCCATAAGTCATAATCCTCCATGTATCGCATATCCGTTTCAAAACGAAATGAAGGATTGTTGGCTAATACTACACACGGTGTGCCGATAATATTTCCATTCAACAATTTTATAAAAGGCAGTTTATAAATGGTAGCTCCCTCAGGCAATTTTTTTTGCCTTATATCTTCTAACGTAAAGGGATGATACAGGAATTTTATGTTCCTGTTTGCGTCCAATATACTCCTAGCCACCATTAGCTTGTCTTCGTGCCATATATCATCTGCATCCAGGAACGCGATATAGTTGCCGGTTGCCAGGTCCATGCCTTTGTTCCGGGCGGTCGATGGACCTAAATTTTTGTATAGCCGGGTATAGTTTATTCTATTGCCAAATTGTTCGTTCAGTAGTTGTTCTGTATCATCAGTACTGCCATCATCCACCACAATTATTTCGTACGCCAGGTAGCTCTGCTGCAAGCAGGATTCAATAGCTCTGACTACAGCCTCGGCGGAATTGTAGGTAGGTATTACAACGCTAAACTTTATGTCAATATCTTCATTCATTGCTAAATACTTTTTTGTAAACAGCCAGTAGTCGCTTCTCTTCCTCCTGCCAGCAATATACCTCACGAGCCCTCAGGCAGTTTTGCTGCAGTCGATTGTAATAATCTGTATCGTTCAATAGCTTGTTTAATGCCGCAGCAATACTATCTATTGTAACTGGAGCAATTAAAGCGGCTATCTCAAATTCCCGGTTGATATTTTCATACTCGGGATATTGCACACCCAATTGCGGTATCCCCGCATGCATGTAATCAAAGAAGCGATTGGCCAGCGATAATTCATTACTCTTACTGGTAGCAACAAACAAGGTAATGCCTATGTAAGCATGCAATGTATATGCAGGTAGCTCAGCTGGCGGTACATACCCCTTAAAGATTACCTTGCCTTCAAGTTTATATTCCTTTACCAACTGTTGCGCGGTCTCATAAAAGTTGCCTTCACCACATATCATTAGCTTCGCTTCTACTTGCTGCATAGCAGGTATTAGCTCTTCAAAGCACCTGCCTTTATTTACAGCTCCCTGGTACAATATGTATCTTTCTTTTTTCTCCGGTATCGCCAATGGGCGCAGCACTGTAGCATTTCTTACAATGGCATACTCCACACCATACATACGCCTGTACTCATCCACATAGCTTTTATTTACCGTATAGCCATATTTAAAGTGCGGCACTGTATGTCGTTCTATCCATTGCCACATCTTTTGTATAGCTGGTCTGGATGCAACCTCTTCAATATCACAAAACAGCTCATGAGCATCATATACTCTGTTTACATTCTTTAATATGGATGCATAATAAACAGGCAATATTGTATCAAGGTCTATAGCGCAAAAACAGTCTGCCTTATGAAACAGTAAATAAAATAGCAGCTTGATATTATAAGTCAGGTAGAACAATTTACCGCTGTCTATCCCTTGTTTTATCCGTACCTGTTTGAAGGGGCGTTCTATCAATGGCTTACTGCTTGGTCGTTTCCTTCCAACCAGGGTCACATCATATCCTGCGTTATGCAGCGATGTACAAATACGTATCATTCGCTGGTCATAATTCGGGTCTGACGTTACCGTTAAAATGATCTTCTTTTTTCTGCTCATGAATGAGTTGCTGAAAAATATAGTTTTTTGCCATCTACTATGCAATATGGTGGCTCAAAGCCGGGCATATAGGTGGCGCGTATGTATCTTTTTATTTTTTCATTGTCCCAGTTCAGGTCTATTTGCTTCAGCTTGTTTATTTCTCCACGCAGATGCAGTGATGAGCCATATTTGTTTTCAAGCGTTTGTTGGGGTACAGCTGTATAGTTCCCGCTTACTACATGTGCCAATGTTTGTTTGAACAGCTTTAATGATGCATCATAAGTTAGCTGGTACAAGTCATTTACCCAGCAATTTTCAGGTATGGGGAAGCGTTTTTGAAAAAGAATGGCCCCGTGATCTATGCGTTCATCTATTTGGTGAATGGTTGTGCCAAATTCTTCTTTGCCTTCTATTATGGCATATGAAAATTGATTGCTGCCTCTGTATTCGGGCAGTGGTGCCATGTGCAGGTTTACAGCTACCTGTTTTGCCTTGGTAATATGCTCCTTTTTAAGAATTTGATGATATTGTACTGAATAGATGATGTCACACTCGGGTATATTATTCAGGCTATCCAGCACAGGAATATTATGTTCCCTTGCCAGTTCATTAAGGTCATGGGCATTGCCAAATTCCTTCCTGCTATGTGTCAGTAAGCCGGATATCTGGATATTTAATGCTTCCTGTTCAGCAATTAAATAGGCAAAACAATCATATCCTATGGGCTTTGAACCCATAAAAATTACTTTTTTAGGATGCATATGTAAAAATAAGCCTTTCAAAGTTGCGTTTTATTTTTGTAATTCGCACTGCAAATGTCCTCACCACGCATACTTATAGTTACGAATCGGGCGCCATATCCCTTAAAGGATGGTGGCAACCTGGCTATGCGTGCCATGATAGAAGGTTATTACAAGGCAGGCTGGGATGTGCAGTTGCTGACAATGAATACGCTCCGGCATCCGGTATCTGAGACAGAATTAAGGCAGGCTTATGCGCACATTAAAGTTGACTCACTGGCAGTTGACAATAGATTGAAGCCTTGGGCCACCTTGAAAAACTTCCTGTTTAGTAAAGAGCCTAACCATGCAGAGCGCTTTTATCATCCCGCATTTGCTGCAAAGTTGAAGCAGGTGATAACGGAATTTAAACCGGAAGCTATTCAGTTTGAAAGCATCTACCTGGCTACTTATTTACCAGGTATCAGGCAATACAGTAAGGCTGCCACTATATTTCGGTTACACAATATTGAATTCCAGATCTGGCAGAGATTTTCAGAGCAGGTAACTAACCCTTTAAAGAAGCTTTACCTTGCTGATCTTGCCAATCGCTTACAAAAGTTTGAAATAAAAGCCTGGCAGAGGGCTGACCTCTTGGTTCCTATCACAAATACAGATGCCGATGTTGTGCGGAAACTTGGTATTAATACGCCCATCCATGTCGCGCCGTTTGGTATTGATATTGTCCAGTCTTATAGCAATGACATAGATATTCAGTGGAATGCTTATCACATAGGTGCTATGGATTGGCGTCCCAAAGCGGAATCAATCCAATGGTTCTTAAACGAGGTATGGCCTGCAGTACATAAGCTGCATCCGGAGTTGAAATTTTACTTTGCCGGCCGCAATATGCCGGAAAGTTTTAAAAATCTTAATATAGCTAATGTAATATGTGCCGGCGAGGTACCTGATGCTGATGCGTTCATTGCAGATAAAAAAATACTTATTGTACCATTAAAATCTGGCGGTGGCATTCGCGTAAAGATATTGGAGGCCATGGCAAAGGCGAAAATCATTATTAGTACTGGTGTAGGTATGCAGGGAATTGATGCAGTTCCTGGCCTTCATTATTTAAAAACTGAGACGCCTGCGGATTTTACGGCTGCATTAAGCTGGTGTCTTGAACATAGAAGAGAAGCCGAAGTCATAGGCAATGCAGCGGCAACGCTTGTCAAACAGCATTATAATGCTTCAGATATTATGAAAAGCCTTTCTGACAGTGTCAAAATAGTTATTAATAACAATAGGTAATAACTAACACTTTATTGTCATTATTAATGGATTAAGCGCTTTTTTAGCACTAATACGTCGTAACTTTGCTGTCTAATTTTTAGAGAGGCGTATATGCTTGATACAATAGAATCTGCACTGGAAGATCTGAAAAAAGGTAAGCTCCTGATAGTCGTTGATGATGAGGACCGTGAAAATGAGGGAGACTTTATAACTGCCGCCCGAAATGTAACGCCAGAAATTATCAACTTCATGTCCAAACACGGGCGTGGCCTTATATGTGCACCTATCACAGAGTCGCGTTGCGATGAGCTGAAACTGAACCTGATGGTGGAGAATAATACAGTTTTGCATCAGACTCCGTTTACCGTTTCTGTCGATCTGATAGGTCATGGCTGTACCACTGGTATTTCAGCACATGATCGTGCAAAGACTGTGCAGGCATTGATTGATCCTAATACAAAACCGGAAGATTTAGGTCGTCCTGGTCATATATTCCCTTTAAGGGCTAAAGCAGAAGGTGTGCTTCGCCGTACAGGCCATACCGAGGCTACTGTGGATCTTGCCCGGCTGGCCGGCTTTGAGCCTGCGGGTGTTTTGGTTGAGATCATGAATGATGATGGTACCATGGCCCGTCTCCCGCAATTGATGGAGATTGCTAAAAAATTTGACCTTAAGATCATTTCTATAAAAGATCTTATTGAGTACCGCCTGCGTACAGAAAGCCTTGTAGAAGAAGAGGTTCGCGTGCACATGCCTACTAAATACGGCGATTTCGAGTTGGTGGCATTCCGCCAGACTAATACTGGTCAAAACCATTTGGCCCTTATAAAAGGTACCTGGGAAAAGGACGAACCAGTGCTCACACGTGTACACAGCTCTTGTTTTACGGGCGATATCCTGCATTCGCTTCGCTGCGATTGCGGCGAGCAATTGCAAAAGGCTATGGAGATGGTAGAGCGCGAAGGCAAGGGGATAGTGTTGTATATGAATCAGGAGGGCAGGGGCATAGGCTTGTTAAATAAGCTGAAAGCATACAAGCTACAGGAGGAAGGAAAGGATACTGTTGAGGCTAATCTTGCTTTGGGTTTTAAAAATGACCAACGAGACTACGGTGTAGGTGCTCAGATATTGCGCCATTTAGGTGTGTCTAAGATCAGGCTCATGACCAATAACCCACGCAAGCGTGCTGGTTTGCTTGGTTATGGACTGGAAATAGTGGAAAATGTGCCCATCGAAATAGTGCCTAATCCGCACAATGAATTTTATCTGCAAACAAAAAGAGATAAATTAGGCCACGAAATCCTGAAATAAGCATTTAATATAAAGCCCGGCGTTTGAAGATTCTTTTCTTAGCCAACCGCATTCCATATCCGCCATATCGTGGCGATAAGCTGAAGATTTTCAACCTTGCTAAAAGGTTGCAGAAGGAGCATGAATTATACTTGCTTACGTTCGTGCAGTCAAAAGAGGAATTCCAATATAAAGCGGAGCTGGAAAAGATTTTCAAAGAGGTTCATTTGATTTACTTACCTAAGTGGCGCTCTGCAGTCAACTGTTTCGCTGCCTTATGGAATAACCTGCCGTTGCAGGTACTGTATTTTCGTTCCACTGTAATGCAGGCTGCTTTAAATGAATTGTTGACTGCTCATTCTTTCGATGCTGTACATGTACAGCATTTACGCATGTCTCCATACTTATCACAGCGAAAGGATGTGCCGCGTATTCTAGATATGCCGGATGCTTTTTCCTTGTACTGGGAGCGTCGTAAGAAAGTAAAGCGAGGTTTTCTACGATCCATATTTGAGAATATAGAACAAAAAAGAGTATTGAAATATGAGCCTGTGCTTAAGGAATATGATATGTCCCTTGTATGCTCGCAGGAAGACCTGGGCTACCTGGTAAATAAACACCAGGTCCATAACCTTAAACTTCTGCCTAACGGTGTTGATCTCACTACTTTTTATCCCCGTCAGCACGATTACACACACAACAACACGATACTTTTTACCGGCAATATGGATTACGCACCCAATGTAGACGCGGTAGTATATTTTGCTAATGAAATATTTCCCCTTGTTCGTAAACAATTCCCTAAAGCCAAGTTCATCATCGCCGGACAACGGCCTGTAAAGAAGGTATTGGAGCTGGCAAACGAACACGTAAAAGTGACTGGGTTTATTAAAGATTTGGCTGCCATATACAATACTGCGAGTGTAGTGGTAGCACCGTTGCGCTTCGGCGCCGGCACACAGAATAAGGTGCTGGAAGCTATGGCTATGGGCGTACCTGTTGTTTGCTCCAACATTGGCTTTAAGGGCTTGGGTATAGCAAGCGGAGTGGGGGCGATCATGCAAACAAAAACAGAAGCCTTTGCTGATAGTGTGGTGGAATTACTCAGTTCTCAGGCATTACGGGAGCAGGTTGGCCAAAAAGGTATTGCTGTTATTAGGCAGAAGTTTGATTGGGACGTAATAGCTCAATTACTGGAGGAATATCTTTTAGCGGTTGCTAATGAAAACGCATCCTAATTATTGCTGGTTTCTTCTCCGTTACCGTTTGTGTTTTTTAGCGTATCAGCAGCTTTTTCCTGGGCCTTTTTTCTCAGGTAGCCTGCTCCATGCAGGAAATCGGAGAAATTATCAAATGATTTTCGCCAGCTTAAGCCCAGGCCGCTTCTTACAATGTTTGAGTTCAATGCCACATCGTAATCACTTGTTCTAAAAAGATTGAAACGCAGATTACCACCTTCTCTCAGTAGGTATTGTATCCTAAAGTCTCCAGCTATATTAAAGTTCGATGTATTACTGGAGCTTGCAGGGGTACCCCAGTTCGATTTTCCACCAACTTCTACTGACAAGCGATCATTAAAATAATCTTTCTTCACACCCAGCGATACTTCGTTTCTGTTGATGCCACCTAAAGTAGGATCACTCAGGTTATAGTTTACATATTTAAGATCTATTGCCAGGTTCTCATTACCTAAAAGCTTATTTACCAGGTTCGTGATCTGCGATGAGGCGGTTGACGATATAATTTCACTTACGTTATTGATAGCGCCCGATTTAGCAGTACTGCCCACCACTCCTTCTGGTGGAACGAAATTGCCAACAAGCAATAGTGAAGCCACTTGGTCGAATAGTTGTCTTTCATCTGAATTTAGACGATCAAGCTTGGTATACGCATAAGTTCCTATCGATCTGGTTTCAGGTAGCCTTACGTTAAAAGTTAGTTTAGGATTACTCAATGAACCATTCATATGTAGCAGTACGTCTACATCCTGCGAAATCTTTGCGTCCGACATTTCGGATTGGCTTATAACACCATTCTGTTTTTCAGCATCGCTCAGTAGATCGTATAGTCTTGCCCTTGTTGTATAGGTCGCGTCTATCCTTAAGTTAGTTTGATTAAACGGACCATTAAATGCTATGCTGCTCCCTGAGTTAAGGATAAATTTTCTTTTAAAGAATAGCTGTTTAAATGTTACGGTATAATCACCCGCATCTATATTATAGCCTCCATACATGCGTATGTCATTATTGGCAGGTACTTCCATTCTTAGAGAACCGGTACCTGTAGCATTAATTGCATCGCCTGTTGTAGGGTCCAGTACTAGGGTCATCATGGCCAGGTCATTCATCTCAGCAGATATGTTGATGCTAAGTTTATTCCTGTTTTTGCGTATTACTTTTTCCTGCTCCTTGCCATAGGTTTTAAAGCTAACGTATGAATAGGTGCCTGTACCATTACCATAGCTTACAGGTATATATATATGCGAACGGCCCACTGGCACTGCATGATCTATATTCATACTAATATCATCGAATGGACCTCGTATGGTCAGTGGATTAAATGATGCTACCAGGTTGCCGTAAAATATCTGATTTTCATAATCATGCAGATTGAATACTTCAAACTTGTCTGATGTGATTCTCAGGTTCAGGCGCATGTTTTTAAAGTGGTCATGCAGTATTGAGCCTTTTAATTGAGCTTGATTTTTATAACTGTCGTAAAGGGTTATTTCACCAAAATCAATTTTCGTATTGCTTACATTTATAGTCCCCGCAGGTATGGTAAATGCGCTCCCTAGGAAGTCTATCCGCATGCCTGCATTTTGGAGGTTTACTTTACCATTTATATCCGGCTGCTGCGATGTGCCCTGTATCGCAATACTGCCGTTAAGCTGCCCACTTACATTACTTATGTATCCTACAAAAAATGGCTCAACCCATGATACTGGTACGGCATTAAATTGTATGTTGCCATCCAGCTGCTGGTAAGTATTTTTATCAAAAGACATATTGCCCGATGCTGTAAGCGAAGATGCTTCCCGGTATATACCTGTTTGAGGGGCCAGGCTCAGTAGTCGTTTAGCTCCATCATAGCTGCCTGATAGGGCTATGTTGCCTATAGTGTCATTGCCAAGTTTCACATTGCTTGCTTTCAGATCAGCAGTAGCATAATAGTTTTTAAATAGATGTGTTATTTGCACGGTACCATTCACACGTCCGTCCGGCTGGTAAGCGGCAAAACCACCCCATGCACCGAATTGGCTAAGGTCCAGGTTCTCTGTTTTTACCAGTAGGTTTTGTTCGCTGTTTTCCAGTTCTGTGGTCACATTTATATGTTGCAGACCTGATAGTAGATCAAGGTTTCTTATCAGCAGGTAGTTGTGTGCATATACAATTTTATTGCCCGCAGGTATATTCCACTTAGTCTGGTTAAGATAAAATTCCGAAGGTAATATTGAGATAGTTAACGAATCTCCATGCGCTATGGCATTACCATTTATGGTTGCAGAAGTATACGCCTCCGGCGCAGCTGTAGCTATATTAAAGTGTAAGGAGTCATTGCCCAGCGTGGTAGTTACACTCAGCGATCCGCTCAATAGGCTATCTGCCAGCGTAATATTTTCAATCTGTGTATTCAGTGAAAGCAAATTAAAGCTCCCTTGTCCATCAATAGATATATTGGTAAGTTGATACCCGCCAATATAGCCGTAAGGTACTTTAGCGCTAAGGGTAAGCTTTTGTTCATTAGTGTTTAAAGAACCGTTTATTGTTGCGTCATTAAATCCGCCAACTGTTTTGTTAGCTACGCTCAGTAGTTTATCTATGCCTCGTGTTGTTATTGAGAATGTAAGATTTTGCTCCGGAGCAGTCTTACTAGGGGCTTTAATATAGTTAGGCAAATACCCCGACAAATAATATTGCACCGAATACGGCAATTTAGACAGCGTGTAATCACCCTTTATGTATGCCGTTATATCATTACTCTGTACAGTAAGTTGTTTTTCATTACCAACAATTTCTGAATTTACATTCACAGAGTCCAGGTTCAGGCGATGCAGGTTACGACGCACATCTATATTATATAGCTTAGCCGTCCCAAGGAAGTTATCAATATTGCTGGCGGTGCAGTTCAGGTCAAAGTCTGCCACCGCTTCTATGGTATCCTTTGTTAAATGCAGGTTGTAGAAATTGCTTTTCAGCAGGTTTGCCTTGGCATTTATGCTCAGCATCTTCTGACTATAGTCAATAGTACCATAAAATGCTAAGGCCAGGTTAGTATCATCCACCAGCATTTTCCCATTGAACTGTTTCCTCGCAAGTATCCCTTCTGCTGTTATATTCTTATAGTGGTATCCATGTAGCTCCAGGTCGCTTACTGTAGCGTCTGTTTTTATCTGCGCATGTTCAGGGTCAAATGACATGCCGTTTATATCCGCTTTCAAGGTTATGGTACCTAGCTCTGGTTGTCGAAGCAATGTGCCCAGATCAAAATGGTCACTGCCTATCGTTCCGCTATACACCGATTTATTACTGCTAAAACCTGGCAGGTTCATTTTCACATTCGATATCACAGTCCCTAAGTTGGAGCTTAAAACACCATTCACCGCAAAGTTTTCGATATACCCCGTATAGTTACCTTTAAAGTAGGCATAGCGCACTTTCTCCAATGCCAGGTTAGGATTGTTTTTTAATGATGGTGCATAATGCAATATGCCCGCTCCCGTGGTCAGTATCTCCCCATTTTTAAACTCGATGAGCGTTTTGTAGATGTCAGGCAGTCCTTTCATGCTAAAGTCACCCTTCACCACAGTATTCCCGTCCGTCACCTGCATGTGTTGTCCGCTCAGGTTGGCCACAGTACCCCTGCCATCGCCAGACACATGTACTACCGTAGGGTAGCGCCTTAGTATCGGCGCGAAGTAAGCTATATCACGCTCATCCACCAGGGCATCTTTTAGGCGGGCTACCATAGTCACCTTAGTAATATAATCTGTAAAATCAGGAAAGCGCTTATACAGCATAGCATAATAATGCTGCACCTTGCTATGGTTGGTTTCCAGGTATAGGTTATCACAGATCGACGCATTAGGTGACACTGTCACCTTCGCCCGCATTTCCTTTATCATCAGTCCGCATCTTTCCAGCGCAGTCAGATGATTAACCTGCCCATGTATAGTATCTCCTGTTATGCTAATATCATTAGCGTTCAGCGCAATATTCTTTATATATAAATGAGTAGCATCAAATTCATCCGCCACCGGTATATCCTCCGCCGATTTTAGATTAAATGCACAATCCTTCAGCGATAGCTTATTTAGCTTCACGCGCCATTTGTCAGGATTAAACGGTGTGGTATCTATTTCGGGCGTAGTATTATGCTTCGACAGGTTAGGCGGTCTGCCTCCTTTATAGTCGTAGAGTGAAATGGCTACCCGCTCCGCTTCTATAGTATTTACATCTATCAGTTTCTGCTTGAAATCTACACCTTTCGCATCCAGTTGAAAATTCCCCACATCATACGTCATATCATCACCCACCCAGGCATCTATCATATGAAAACGTACGTTCTGCAGGTCTACCTTCCTCAGGTCTATTTCTATGGTTCCCGATTTTTTTTTGGCGGTTTTCTTAGTACTGAAGGCATCCGCCAGGAATTGGTAATTCCATTCACCAGATGTCGGTGTGCGGTACAAATGCACATACGCATCATGCAGGCCTATATAATGCAGCACCGGCGTTGTATTCCTCAAAAAGAACCAGTCTGTTACCCGCACCTGCACTTCCCCGGCATACAGCATCGTATCATTATGATGATCACCT
>JBQCEX010000123.1:0-3534 GCA_051959855.1 Flavipsychrobacter sp.
TAAAGGTATTACCGACATCTGAGATTTTTGCAGTGGCTATACGCAATACATTTGAGAATAAATCTATCAGCTCATTGTTTGTGCATGGTAAGAAATAGGAAAAGATCTTTAAAATAATAAAACGACTGTTTATACAACAAAATCCGTCCGGCCACTGTGCCGTAACTCCTTAAGTTAAAAAACGATTTTCAACGTCCGTATGTTTGACGGGTATTTCGAACGGCGCTGAAAACAAGATAAAAACACTAAAAATGAAAAGTGTAAAAATTACAGGAACACGCAGAAGCGAACTTGGCAAAAAAGCTACACGCCAGCTTCGTTCTGAAGGCCAGGTACCATGCGTTATATACGGTGGTAATGAAACAATCCATTTCAGTGCACCTACTATGGCTTTCCGTGGCCTGGTGTACACTCCGGAATTCCAGGTTGCAGAAATCACTGTTGATGGTAAGGAATACCGTACTATCATGAAGGACCTGCAGTTTGACGTGGTAACAGACGAACTGAACCACATAGACTTCCTTGAACTGGTTGAAGACCGTAAGGTAATAGCTGACCTGCCATTGAAGTATACAGGTGCATCACAGGGTGTAAAAGACGGTGGTAAACTGGTACTGAAAGTTAAGTCACTGAAAGTACGCACACTGCCTAAGCACCTTGCAGAGCATATAGAAGTAAAAATAGATGACCTGCAGCTGAACGGTAACATACGCGTAGAAGACGTAGTAGCGGAAAACATGGAAATCATGAACTCTCCACGTGTGCCTATCGCATCAGTAGTTACTACACGTGCACTACGCCAGGCTGAAGAAGCTAATGCTGCAGCTGCTAAGCCAGCTAAGAAGTAAACATATCTTCTTTCTATAGAAAGCCTCCGCCACAAACGGAGGCTTTTATTTTTTTCTAAATTAGCAGATAATATAGCAGGACTATTTTCGTTCATAAGCTTGAATAATGGAAGACAGCTCACTAAGATTCGTTGTAATTAGCTTCGCTATATGCTTTGTATATTTCCTAGCCTGCATACCTGCGCTTACTGAATACGGCATGATATTTGGCGATGGTATGTTCCGCAGCTTGCTGGACGGGTATTTCCAATTGCTGATCTTTCCTTTCGTACGGCTGATTGCAATCTTGACTCCGTTACGTGGCTGGGCAATATTCATCATTGCATCCCTGGTTGATTGCCTGCTGTATGCTATGCTTGTCAATGCAGTCATTTCCATCTTAAGAAGCAGGCGAAAGAGATAGCTTACTGTTGGCAGATTTGCAGTGTTGAGCTTATCTTCGCAGCTATGAAATTCCTGATCGTTGGACTGGGCAATATAGGTGCTGAATACGATGCTACGCGTCATAATATAGGGTTTGATGTGGCTGATGCATTTGTAATAAAGCACGGCGGCAACTTTAGCTTAGACAGACATGCATATAAGGCTGAGTGTAAGTGGAAAGGCAAAACCTTTATTGTAATAAAGCCTACAACCTATATGAACCTCAGCGGCAAAGCCTTGAAATACTGGATGGACAAGGAACGCATTGCCGTAGAGAATGTACTGGTGATAGTAGATGATAAAGCTTTACCATTAGGCACGCTTCGCCTGATGGCAGCGGGCAGCGATGCGGGACACAATGGCCTTAAGAATATAGCGCTGGTATTAGGTAACGACCAGTATCCGCGCCTGCGCTTCGGTATAGGCGACAATTTTCCCAAAGGAAGACAAGTAGAATTTGTGCTGGGCAGATGGAATGCTGAGGAGTTACCAGTAGTGAAGGACAGCGTGCTGAAAAGCATAGACGTAATAGAAAGCTGGGCGGCACAAGGGATAGCAAAGACTATGAGCTTCTACAACAAAGGATAAAGGGTTGATAAGGTTATTTATAAACGCCCTGCATGAGTAATGCAGGGCGTTGTAATATCAGCTATTCTGCATGGAACGGATACCTGTAGTCTGTAACAGGTACGAATGTTTCTTTAATAGTCCTTACGCTGAGCCAACGATAGAGGTTAAGAATAGAACCCGCTTTATCGTTAGTACCTGAGGCACGTGCGCCGCCGAATGGCTGCTGGCCTACAACGGCACCTGTTGGCTTATCGTTGATGTAGAAGTTGCCGGCACTGTTCACCAGCTTCTTAGTCATATACTCGATAGCATAACGATCCTGGGCAAAGATGGCACCGGTCAGAGCATAAGGAGATGTGGTATCTACTATGTTCAATATTTCTTCCCATTTATTCTCATCATATACATGGATGGTAAGTACCGGGCCGAATATTTCCTCGCACATGGTTACGTAAGCTGGATCGGTAGTTTCAATGATGGTAGGATCGATGAAATAACCATGCGTTTTATCATAGCCGCCGCCACAAATGATCTTCGACTTGCCGTCGCCGTGTTTTACGCCATCTATATAGCGCACAATATTGTTGAATGAACGTTCGTCTATAACGGCATTGATAAAGTTAGTAAAGTCATCTACAATGCCCATCTTCATAGTCTCTACCTCAACACACAGCTTTTCCTTGATCTGGGCAGCAATATTAGAAGGCAAATACGCCCTTGAAGCAGCGGAACATTTTTGACCCTGGTATTCGAAAGCGCCGCGAGCAAGGTTTGCAACCACAGCATCGACATTAGCGCTTGGGTGTACAAAAACGAAGTCCTTACCACCTGTTTCACCAACTATGCGCGGATAGCTCTTGTATTTCGCTATGTTCTCCCCTATTGTCTTCCACATGGTCTGGAAAACACCGGTAGAACCAGTGAAATGCACCCCTGCAAAATGAGGGTTAGCAAAGCAAACTTCACCCACCAGTGCACCCGGTGG
This sequence comes from Flavipsychrobacter sp., assembly GCA_051959855.1. Taxonomy (GTDB): domain Bacteria; phylum Bacteroidota; class Bacteroidia; order Chitinophagales; family Chitinophagaceae; genus SZAS-30. Next base: position 2,827 of record JBQCEX010000123.1, read on the forward strand.
ATAGATGAGGTTAATGACACCTGCAGGCAGGCCAGCTTCAATCAAGACTTCCATAAATACGCTGGCGCTGTATATCTGCGTATTAGCAGGCTTCCATACTACTCCGTTGCCGCACATAGCAGGTGCTGTAGGCAGGTTGCCGCCAATAGCTGAGAAATTGAAAGGCGTAACTGCCAACACAAAACCTTCCAGTGGGCGATATTCCATACGGTTATCAAAACCCTGTGGAGATAATGGTTGCTGTGCATATATCTGGCTAAGGAAATGAACATTGAAACGCAGGAAGTCTATCAGCTCACACGCACTGTCTATCTCAGCCTGGTAAGCGTTTTTGCTTTGACCCAACATGGTAGCTGCGTTCATTTTAAAACGGTACTTGGTGGCCAGTAACTCTGCAGCTTTCATGAAAACTGAAGCACGATGTTCCCAGCTTGTAGCCGCCCAGGCTTCACGCGCAGCAAGCGCTGCATCAATAGCCCTATTAATATGGTCTGCCGTGCCTTCGTGATAGTGACCTAGCAGATGGTTGGTTTCATGTGGCGGACGAATTTCTCTTTTTTCGCCACTGAATACCTGCTCGCCGCCTATATACATAGGTATATCGCGCATCTCAGCTTTGAGGTCAGCCAGCGCTTTTTTTAATGCTTTACGTTCAGGAGTATGATGTGCATAACTTAAAACAGGTTCGTTCTTTGGCTCTGCAAAATG
>JBQCEX010000124.1:0-2173 GCA_051959855.1 Flavipsychrobacter sp.
CGTGGGGTAAACATTTCCCGGGGTTCAATTATTTTCTTTTTGACCATTTACCCATGTACAATAAATTCCGTATTCCTGCCATGATAATGGTAATACCGGAACTGTTATTCCCTATACTCGGTATTTGGGCAGTGAGCGACATTATAAGTGGCAAGTTGAGCAATGAGGAAATATGGAAAAAAGTAAAAACAGCTGTGCTTATTACTGCCGGGCTGGCTATTATTTTAGGTGTTGGCAGCAGGATATTCTTTTCATTTAAAGATGCTGATGCTGATGAAAGAATGGCACAACAGTATGGCAAAATGTTCAATAACCAGGATGCCGGTAATAGGTTAGTAAAAGCGATACAGGATGACAGGGCTTCAGCTGCCACAAAGAGTGGTTTATTAAGCGCATTTTATATTATTTTGGCTGGCGGTCTTCTATGGGCATATTCTAAAAATAAAGTGAAAGCTCCTGTATTGATTGGCGGATTAGGATTGCTGATTGCTATTGATTTGATGTCCGAAGATATGCGCTACCTGAATAGTGACGCTTATGTAGATTCGAGTGACTATGATAGTAAATTCGAACCGCGACCTGTTGATACACAGATAAATCAGGATAGGGATCCGTACTATCGTGTACTCGATTTGAGCGTGAATACATATAATGATGCCATTCAGTGCTATTTTCACAAATGTGTCGGCGGCTATAGCCCTGCAAAAATGGAAACTTATCAGGATCTGATAGATATCCAGATGAATCAGCAAACCGGTAAGTTCAATACGCAGGTACTGAACATGCTGAATACCAAGTACATTATTCTACCGGGGCCGAATGGTCAGGCAGGTGCACGACCAAATCCTGATGCTTGTGGTAATGCATGGTTTGTCAATAACGTGAAATGGGCAAATACTGCAGATGAAGAAATGCTCTCTTTAAATGCTAATTATCTGGGCGATACAGCCGTAGTACCTAATGCGTTCAATCCGAAAATAACTGCTGTAATACGAAATGATTTCAAAAATACCTTTGGTAATTACGCCTTCGGTAAAGATAGCACTGCAAGTATAAAGCTTACTAAATATGGGCTTGACGATCTTTATTTTACTTCCAATAATAGTAAAGATGGCCTTGCAGTTTTTTCCGATATATACTATCCATACGGATGGGAAGCTTATGTGGATGGAAAGGAAACGCCTATAATGAGGGCTAACTATGTACTGCGCGCTATTAAGATCCCTGCCGGCCAGCATAACATTGAATTCCATTTCAGGCCGAAAAGCTACCAGACCGGTAAGAACATTGCCATTGTAAGCAGTGTGCTGATTATTGGTATATGCATTGGCGCTTTCTATCAACTATACAGGAAAAAACCGGAGGTGAAATAAGTATGGGTAACAATTCCTCAAATACGGTACGTAAAGCATTCCGATTGAGGAAGGAAATGAGTATTGGCTTTTACCTTACAGACTTTTTGTTTCGCAAGATATTAAGGCAGAACTCAGGCGTTAAATGGGCTGTTCATCATACCAGTACTATTCATTGCCCTGAGAAGATAGAAATAGGCAAAGGCACCTATCCTGGAGATTCGCCGGGCATATATATAAATGCCAGCAACGGGGTGAAGATTGGCGACTATACAACTCGTGGTCCTAACGTTGGTATCATATCTGTCAACCACGATTTTGTAAATAACGATCTCCAGATTGCTGCGACACCAATAAATATTGGTAAATATTGTTGGTTAGGTATGGGAGCAGTTGTGTTACCAGGTGTTACATTGGGCGATTTTACAATTGTAGGTGCAGGCGCCATAGTTACTAAAAGTTTCCCGGAAGGGTATTGTGTCATTGCAGGTAACCCTGCAAGGCTTATAAAACACCTAAACCAGGCAGAGTGTGAGTCATTCGCAGCAAATAAAAGGTAATGCACTGTTCAGTAATTCTCTGTTCATCTTTCTTACCAGATTTTTCCCTTCGCTGGCAAGTACTATCGTGCTTATCATTTTTTCACGTAACCTGGATGAAAGCACATATGGGTTGTATCAAAACTTCTGGATACAACTGAATGTGCTGTTCCCCATTGCCTGTTTTGGTATCCATGTGTTGCTTATCACCTATTCGCCTGCAGTTATGGTGCGCCTGATGACTAGTCTGCAGGCTAAGCACTATATCATTTATAGCATCTG
>JBQCEX010000125.1:0-2212 GCA_051959855.1 Flavipsychrobacter sp.
TTTACAAAGGAGGAAAATGTATTATTGTTCTGCTGCTTAAACACTAAAGAAGAAAACAGCCATACAGATATACAACATAAAGGGATAGGGATAAACAATGCCAAGCGAAGACTGGAACTACACTATAAAGGGAAACATGAACTGGACATTACCGACAATGTATACTATTACGAAGTCAATTTAAAAATTGAGTTACATGAAGCTGAACTGCATAATTGTAGATGACGAGCCAATAGCAAGAAAAATACTGGAAGAATATATTGAAGACGTGGGATTTCTTGCATTGGCAGGCAAAGCAGAAAACCCAATAAAAGCAGGTGAGCTGCTTGCCAATAACGCCGTTGACATACTGTTCCTGGATATAAATATGCCCAGAATGAACGGAATTGAATTTTTGAAGACGCTGGGGGCTGGGCCAGCTACCATTATGACGACGGCATACAGTGACTATGCCGTGGAGGGATTTGAGCTGAATGTGCTGGACTACCTGGTAAAACCTTTTTCATATGAGCGTTTTTTAAGAGCCTGCAATAAAGCAAAAGACCACCTGCTTTTGCAGGCAAAGAATAGTAGCACCGAACAGATGCCAGACCATTTTTTTGTAAAACATAATGGCTGCATTGAGAAGGTGCTATACAGTGAGCTGATCTATGCAGAAGCTATGCAGAACTATGTAGTGCTGCATACCACGACAAAAAAGCTAATTGTATATGTAACATTCAAAGGAATTGCTGAGCAACTGCCAGAAGAAAAATTTCTGAAGATCCACAAATCAACGCTCATTAATATAGATAAAATAAAAAGTATTGATGGCAACATGGTGAATATGGGCTCGGTAACTGCAGTTATCAGTCAAAACCTTTACAGCACGGTAATGGAAAGAATAGTAAAAGATAGAATGATCAAACGGTGACCATTCTACCCAATTAGCTCATAAATTATGGTTGCTTGCTATAGCTTACCATCCACTGAATGCCAAACTTGTCGGTAAGCATGCCGAAATAGGCACCCCAGAACTGATGATCGAGCGGGATGGTGATATTGGCACCGGCGGACAGACCTTCAAATATTCTCTTAGTCTCTTCTTCACTCTCAGCCGCAGCCGTTACCATAAAATTGTTGCCGAAGGTTGTTGCGGGCCGGCTGGCTGGAACATCCATACCTGCTAATACAGAATGACCAATGGGCAAGGCCACATGCAGGATCTTATTAGCTTCTTCCTGCGACAAATCGGTAGCATTAGGTATATCGCTCATGCGCTGTATATGAATGAATTCGCCACCGAAAACTGACTTATAGAAATTGAAAGCGGCTTCTGCATTGCCGTTGAAAGCGAGTGTAATGTTTGCTGATTTCATTTCGTTTGAATTTTGCAGCAAACATAAATGGAGCTGACAAATAAGGACAGGTGCTATCACGACCCTTTCAGGGGGCGATTGCGACAAAATCTAATTTCCGAAACGATAGCCAACACCAATAGATGCCTGATAGATCACACCTGAAATGAACCAATCACGTTGATCATCGTAGCCCGGACCTATATAAAACTCAAAGGTTATGCGCAATTGCGGAATGGGCTGTACGTAAACGGCATTGTCGAAAACAACGCCGTAGATAGTTCTGGAAATAAGATAGTCGGCCCCACCCCAATCATGAGCCGAGCCCTGGCCAGAACCAATGGCAAAAGTACCCCCAAAAGAATAACGTACAATTCCTTTACTGCCAGTAGGATAAAAGCGTATGCCCGGAGCAAAGAAATACATCTTAACCCTTCCGCTATTGTCAGCAGGCACAATCTGCTGCCCGGCATTATTATACTGTGCAGGAGATTTTTCGAAGTTTGTGGCGGTGGCGGCAATTGGAAAGAGTAAAGAAATATTCTGCTTATCATTTAACATTATCTCGTAGCTGATGCCAAGCCCGTTGCCACCGTTATTTGCTACGGCCAAGGCCGCAATATTATGCTTGCCGTATCTCCGCTCTTTTTTGGCCTGAGCCGTGCAAGCAACGCATAAGCATGAAAAGAGTAACAAGTATTTCATAAGGGTAGCTTTTCATTGCCAATAACTGTACTGCTACTCATAGTCAATAAAAATACCGTCATCGTAGCAGAAAAATATCATGTAGGACAGCAGGAGATTGCCATATTAAATATGAATACACTTGCCACCAACATTAACAACCTAAAAGTTAACATATATCAAGGTGGTAG
>JBQCEX010000126.1:0-2763 GCA_051959855.1 Flavipsychrobacter sp.
TATGGAGTTCTGCAAGCAGTTCAACGCTCGTACGCAGGACAAAATGGGTAAAGTATTACCGGTACTCCTCACAGTTTATTCAGACAAGTCTTTTGACTTCGTTATCAAGACACCTCCTGCTGCCGTTCAGTTGATGGACGCGGCTAAAGTGCAAAAAGGATCTAAAGAATCTAATCGCACAAAGGTGGGTAAGGTAACCTGGGCACAGGTAGAAGAAATAGCTAAGGACAAAATGCCTGACATGAACTGCTTTACAGTAGAAAGCGCCATGAGAATGGTAGCAGGTACTGCACGTAGCATGGGCTTAACTGTAGAAGGCACTGCGCCCTGGAGCAAATAATCCATTGGTTCACCTTATTTAAACTTTGTAGCAATGGCACAAATAACTAAAAAAAGAAAAGCTGTAGAAGCTAAAATAGATAAGAATAAAGAATACACACTGGCAGAAGCTGCTAAAATAGTGAAAGAAATAAACTGCACTAAGTTTGACAGCTCTGTAGATATGCATATTCGTCTTGGTGTGGACCCTAAGAAGGCTGACCAAGCAATACGCGGTACTGTTAGCCTGCCACACGGTACGGGTAAAACAAAGCGTGTACTGGTACTTTGCACTCCGGATAAAGAAGCTGAGGCAAAGAACGCAGGTGCTGACTATGTAGGCCTGGATGAATTTGTAAGCAAAATAGATGGTGGCTGGACCGATGTAGATGTAATCATCGCTACTCCATCTGTTATGCCTAAAATTGGTCGTCTTGGTAAGATATTAGGGCCTCGTAACCTGATGCCGAACCCTAAGACAGGTACTGTGACAAACGATGTAGCTGCTGCGGTAAACGACGTGAAGGGCGGTAAAATAGCTTTCAAGATAGACAAAGCCGGCATTATACATGCATCTGTGGGCCGTGTATCATTCGAGCCTACCAAGATAGCTGAAAATGCACAGGAACTGATAAATACACTGGTGCGCATGAAGCCTGCTACTGCAAAAGGCACATACCTTAAAGGCATCAGCATGGCATCAACTATGAGTCCGGGTTTGGTAATTGATACAAAAACCGTGGCTTAATTGTAAACGTGATTGAGGTTTCTTAATCCTTTAAAAAACGAAGAAATGACACCAGCTCAAAAAAACGAAGCAATAGAACTACTGAAAGAAAAGTTCTCTCAGTATAATAACTTTTATATCACCAATACCGAATCATTAACGGTAGAACAGGTGAACAGCCTGCGTAAGCTCTGCTTTGAAAAGAACGTAGAGATGAAAGTGGCTAAGAACACGCTCATCAAAAAAGCTCTTGAAAGCTTTAATGATGATAAATACACAGGCGTGTACGATTCATTGCATGGCGTAACAGCGCTTATGTTCTCTGAATCACCAAAAGAACCTGCATTGATCATCAGCTCTTTCCGCAAGAAAAGCAACGGTGAAAAACCTGTGCTGAAAGCTGCGCTGATAGGTGAAGATGTATTTGTAGGTGATAACCAGCTTGTTAACCTCACCAAGATCAAGACCAAGAACGAGCTTATCGGTGAAGTTATCGGCTTACTGCAGTCTCCTGCTAAACGCGTACTTGCTGCTTTACTTCATCATCATGAAGAAAAGCAAGGCGCTGAAGCACCTGCTGCAGAATAACAAATTTGGCTTCCAAGTCGCAACATATTAAACAAACAATTTTTAAAAAGTCTAAAAAATTATAAAAATGGCAGACGTAAAATCATTAGCCGAACAATTAGTTGGCCTGACTGTGAAAGAAGTACAGGAACTAGCTGACGTATTAAAAGCCGATTACGGTATAGAACCAGCTGCTGCTGCAGTAGTAGTAGCAGGCGGTGGTGAAGGTGGCGGCGCTGCAGCTGCTGCTGAAAAGACTTCATTCAACGTAGTGCTGAAGAGCGCAGGTGCTTCTAAGCTGAACGTTGTGAAGATCGTGAAAGAACTGACTGGCCTTGGTCTGAAAGAAGCTAAGGAACTGGTAGACGGCGCACCTAAGAATGTAAAAGAAGGTGTAAGCAAAGCTGAAGCTGATGACCTGGCTGCTAAACTGAAAGAAGCAGGTGCTGAAGTAGAAATAGCTTAATGCTACTCTCCTAATAAGTTTGTTAAAGCCTCCTTACGGGAGGCTTTACTTTTTCAACCAGGCTTGAAGATATTCACAAATAATAAAGCTGCCTTAACAGGCAGCTTTAGATTTATAATGAGGTATATTACTTATAACTTAGTTGCGCTGATATTCAACATAACCATCTGTAATGTTGACGCCGGTGCCCTGGAATGAGAAATGAGCCCTTATCCAGTTATGATCTTCGTAAACATTTAAGGTACCATAAATAGAATTTACCGTGTCACCATTTAACACATAAGTACCTGTAGCGTTCGTATTCATAGAGTATAAACCAAGGCCATTATAATGCGGGATGTCAATAATGATAGTACGTTTAGAAGCACTTACGCCTGCAGTTCCGATCATCTTAATTTCACCGTTTGACTGAATGCCTGTTCCATAGGAAGTTCTCCAAAGCACCGTATCGCCATTAATGCGGGCTACCATATAAACGTCGCCGCCAGGCCCGATAGGCAGATTGAGTGGGTTGGGAACGTTACTTTTATCCACATTTGGAGCCATGTCGTAGGCACCGTTGTTACATGAATATAAGCCAAGAAGGACCAGGGCAGAGAGTAAGACTTTCTTCATTAAAGCAAATTTATCCGTATAAAGATAATACGCAGATTAAAAATACAAAATATTATTTTGGAAAAGTAAG
>JBQCEX010000127.1:0-9373 GCA_051959855.1 Flavipsychrobacter sp.
GATAGTCGGTATGTCGTAAGTTGTAAGTCGTAAGTGGATATAATGAAAGTTTATATTTCACAAACATTTGGGAGTAAATGTCGCAAATGGGAGAAAATTTGCCTTTGGGACATTTACATGTCAGCAACTTACTGAAAGGCCTGCTATTACTGTGTTATTATATTTTTGTAAAAAGTAACATTGATGGGCAGAAGCGGACAGGAATGTCGCAAAATGTCGCATTTTCAATTAGCTAATGTGATGATTGGCTGATTAGCTAATGCGTTTATAAAGGGTTTTATAGTATGTCAAAGAACTTCACTTATTAGCTCTGTCTGTTGTGCTGATAAGCTGGCTCATGCAATATACTATTGGACAGATGCCGATTCCAAATTAAGATATGCACATTGACGCATATGGTCATCTTTTGCAGGGTTGCCGGAGAGGACATCACAACAGAAAAATGATATTTATTTTTTGGAAGGAATAAATATTATTGGCTCAGAAAAGGAGCGAATCTGAGGGGTGCGCGGTTCATAGGGACCGAAAGAGTAGCAAGTAGCCGGTGAGCAATTTGAAAAAAATGAAGCATTTTTTTGCATGAAGAAATACGGTTGCCCATGCATGTGGCCGAACTGCCCATACATGACGTGACCTTTATAATTGAGCACAGCTAACCTGATATGCCGTTTCTTAAGTTCATTATATGTTGCCGTATCCGTACGAAACCGCTGAAAATCTTTGATCCGATCGCTGAAATGCCAACTACCTTTAACTGTTATTACAGTTCTACCCGTAGCCGGAGCGAACCAAGATGCTATGTAGGAACGTTTTTTAAAATACAGACGTGCCGACAAGGTATCGTCACTTTTTAATGAGGCGTCGTATTTATAAGTGCGAACAAATTCTGCGACTGTATTTTTGGAATAAACCGCCAGGGAACAGCCAATTAAGATTATTGTAATCAAAATGACTTTCATAAGTGTACCATTAACAATAAAATTAATGTATTTATAAAATATTATGGTTTGCTATATCAATGACGGAGAAATGAAGACCTGTGATTCCTAATTAAGATATACATCACTGACGGTGGTTGATCATCTGCGCGAAGGTTGTTGGCGGGGACGCGCAACAACGGAGGAATAATTAATGGTAAGACCAAGTGCTATTAAGAAAGAACATCATTCTTTTTTTTATCTATTGTAACTTATCACCCCCTACAAGCTGCTGGTGCGGACATCATAAAGGAGAATTTATCTTACCAATACTGAATTTCCAGAAAATGTTTGCCCAGTAGTTTGTCTAATCGGAAGTTTCATCAAATGATCATAATGATATGAAATAAACTCGGTAGATGTAACGAGGTTGAATCGTTTAAAAAAATTATCATTTTCTTGTAACACCAGACGGAGACGCCCGGTGACAGGTTCATGATCAATAAGTGCATATCTTTTTTGCCCACGATATTTTAATATTATCAATTTCATAGTATTTGTTTCTAAAGCATATACGATAGAAGGGGTGCTAAATTTTTTAAAGTCTTTTTTGCGATGGCAAAAATGCCATTCTCCTGTTATTGTAGAATCTATTTTGCCCCTGTCAGTAATTGAAAATCTCGGTGCAACTTTACGCTGAAACTGGACGAAATAAGAAAAAGTAAAAAAATGTTTGTGCAGACATATTTCTTTACAAAGAGTATCATACGTAGTTGGTGACGCGTAATGGGTATATATATCTAAATATTCAGAATCATTCAATATCGCATTCTCTGTTTCAGTATTGGAATTCCGAAATTTCGAACCACCAAGCTGTGCATGCACAAGGCACTGACAGAAGATACCTACTAATAGCGATAAGGTAAATTTTATAAGATATTTATTCATTCAATAAAAATAGCAAAGTAATGGATAGTCAAGACTGGCCTTACGACTATTGACAATAAATTGACAGGCAGACTATTTCTACAACTGCTTATTTCTGTAAGGTAAAATTACTGTTGAGTAAATGGAGTGAATTTGAGGTTGTGCAGGATAATATGAGCCGATGTGGCTATTAGATAAAGATACGACCAGGGAGATTATATTTTAAACAATCTGATTTAACAGCTCTGTGAATCCTTTGCTTTAATAATTAATGGTAGGCCAACTATTGTTGTTTTTTGCCTTTTGGGCGATATGTGTAGCCCCCTCTATTGCTTCGTCTTTGTCGGGGGCATGGATGAGCACGCAGGTAATTTTGGTTTCGGGATCTTTGAAATAATAACTCTGCTCGTTTGCCTGCAATTTTTGATCAGTCTCCACGCAGGAGATGATGTTGTTCTTTAGAAATGTGATGCGGTAATTGGACATAACGAAGTGGGTTTAAATAGCATATATAAAAACCATACCATCAGAGAGGTTATCTACTACATAAATTCCTTATAACGATTTTCATTTTCTATACGAGCAGCTTCTATACCCGCTGCAAAAAGAGCCAGATTATCCTTCAATAATTGTGACAGTTGCGGGTCTTCAGCAATACCTGAAGCATCTAAGCGACGACCCATGAGGGGAATGCGGATGCAGGCATTGGTGATAATGGTGGCGGTCATGACATGTAGTTTCCATAAGTGAGGCCTCGGCATGTGTGGAAGCAGGTGAGGCATTGAGCAGGGCAACAGGCTTATAAACGAACTCGCCGCTACTAACAACCCAGTCGAGCGCATTTTTAAGACTGCCGGGTACACCATGTGCATACTCAGGACTGCATATGAGCACTGCATCGGCCGCCTGCAGTAAGGAACGAAAATGAGCAACCGAATGCGGTAAGGACGACTCCAGCTCAGGATTGAAATGAGGCAAATCGGCCAAACCTGTATACAAGCTGACAGCAATATCATCGGGCGCAAGCATCGCAACAGCTTTAAGAATATTTGTGTTGTAAGAAGAGGTACGCAGGCTTCCGGATATAGCGAGAATATTAATCATAATAAATGGGACAATGTGTGAAACGTATTAAATACATCAACGAGGTTTTGACAGGCTGATAAACAAATGTAACGATATCGTCAGCATAGGATTATTGATATAATAAATGACAAACAAGGAAAATTTATTTGTGAATATTCTATTTTAGCAATACCATTCCTAACGAACTATGGCGAAAGTAATTGATGAATTTAAAGAGTACTATGCAAAAGACCGAGCTGCATGGCGGAAATGGCTGGAGAAAAACCATGCAAAGGAAGATGGCATATGGCTTGTGTACTATAAGAAAGGCGGTGATAAAACAAGAGTCGCTTATGCCGATGCGGTGAAAGAGGCAATATGCTTTGGCTGGATAGACAGCACAATACGACCAATAGACGATGAAAAATACAAGCAGTTGTTCATGCCCCGGAAAGCAAAAAGCGGATGGTCTCAACTGAACAAACAATATGTGGAAGAGCTGACCGAGATGGGGTTAATGACTGAAGCGGGAATAGAGAAAATAGAACAAGCCAAGCAACATGGCACCTGGAACAAACTAGACCATATTGAAACCTTTACAGTACCCGAAGACATGGAAAAGGAGCTAAAAAAGCATAAGACAGCGCAGCAATACTTTGAGGGACTGGGAAAGACTAATAAGAAATACCTGCTGCACTGGCTGAGCACCGCTAAAAAAGAAGAAACACGCAATGCAAGAATAGAAACAATAGTGAGTGCACTGAAAGAGCAACGAATGCCTGACCGTTATCTAAGAAAGCCTAAGAAATAGCCATGCGAGACCCAAGCTCTATGACCTCACATTGCTTCATATCCCTGCCATCTATAACGAAGCGAATGAGTGTACGCACTTTGTGCCAACCAGATTTGCCGGCAGCACCAGGATTCATGTGCAGGCATTTGAGCTTATCGTCGTAAATAACCTTGAGGATATGAGAGTGACCTGCAATGAATAGCTGAGGAGGATTGGCTATAAGCTCGGGCCTGATGCCTGGCGCATAGCGGCCGGGATAGCCGCCAATATGCGTCATCAAGACCTCTACCTCTTCACATTTCCACCTGAGCTTTTCTGGGAACTCGCTGCGGATATCATAGCCATCAATATTGCCATAAACCCCTTTCAGCGGCTTAAAGGCCTTTAGCTTGTCGGCAATTTTCGCCGTGCCAAAATCACCTGCGTGCCATATTTCATCGCATTGCTCAAAATGTTTGAACACAGCATCATCAAGATAGTTATGCGTATCGGAAATAAGCCCTATGCGGGTCATAATATTAATTTTGGATCAGCCTGCTAAGGCAAGTGTGTAATGTTCTTCTATTTCCTGAAGGATGGCTTCAATTTCGGACAAATCTTCTGTGCTAACCAGGCGATTGCGGAATTCTTTGACATGAGATAGCCCCTTGAGGTAACTGGCATAGTGGCGGCGCATCTCCAGAATGCCCAACTTTTGCCCCTTCCAGCTAACGGAGCCTAACAAATGCTTACGACAAACAGCTACACGCTCCGCAATAGTTGGCGGATCTAAAACAGTACCTGTGGCCAGGTAATGCTTTATCTCGCGGAATATCCAAGGGTAACCAATAGCGGCACGGCCTATCATGACACCATCGACGCCATACCTGTTCTTATACTCCAGGGCTTTTTGAGGTGAATCAATATCACCATTGCCAAAAACAGGAATCTGAATACGCGGGTTTTCCTTCACCTTAGCTATGAGTGTCCAGTCTGCCTCGCCTTTGTACATCTGCACACGCGTGCGACCGTGAATACTAAGTGCCTGTATGCCCACATCCTGCAAACGCAAAGCTACCTCTTCAATATTCTTAGAATTATTATCCCAGCCAAGACGGGTCTTCACCGTAACCGGCAGGCGGGTACTATTGACTACAGCCCTGGTGAGGCGGACCATCAGGTCAATATCCTTAAGCACAGCAGCACCAGCACCTTTGCATACTACCTTCTTAACCGGGCAGCCGAAATTAATGTCCACAATATCAGGATTAGTGGTATCTACTATTTTGGCAGCTAACCCCATTGCCTCCTCATCGCCACCGAAAATCTGAATACCTATGGGGCGTTCATAATCGAAAATATCGAGTTTCTGGCGGCTCTTCATCGCATCGCGTATCAACCCTTCGGAAGAGATGAACTCGGTGTACATGAGATCGGCCCCCTCCTGCTTGCAAACAGCACGGAAGGGAGGGTCACTTACGTCCTCCATAGGAGCAAGCAAGAGCGGAAAATCCCCCAGTTCTATGTTACCGATCTTCACCATTTGAAGTGTGCAAAGGTACGAATGAAGCGGGAAATAACGGCTGTAAATAAATACTTAAAACTTACGATAATTATATATGAATGTCTAACTTTGCGCGTTATTTAACAAGGACATTCTGCCGTGGGCAAAAATCTGAATAAGGCAACCTTTGCCGGAATAATAATAGCACTAGGAATCATTTACGGTGACATCGGTACCTCCCCCCTGTACGTATTTAACGAAATTTGTAATGGCAAACATATAAGTGAGCTGCTGATAATAGGCGGCCTATCGTGCATTATATGGACACTGACGCTACAAACCACCGTGAAATATGTGATACTAACGCTAAAGGCAGATAACAAAGGCGAAGGCGGCATATTTTCCCTATTTGCGCTGGTGCGACGGCATGGTAAATGGACGGTATTCCCGGCTATGGTGGGCGGTGCAGCCCTACTGGCGGATGGGATGATAACCCCGCCGATATCGGTAGCGGCAGCAGTAGAAGGATTGAGAAACATACCGGCGTTCAGCGATATATCCTTACTGACCACTATATATATAACCTTAGGTATTATCACTGCCCTATTCTTTTTTCAGCAATTCGGTACCGCTAACCTGGGTAAACTATTCGGCCCCATTATGTTCGTTTGGTTCTCTATGCTGGCTGCGCTGGGGCTATACCATATACATGATGACTGGAGCATTTTCAAAGCACTGAACCCTTACTGGGCTATAAAATTGCTTACTCAGTACCCTAAAGGCTTCTGGATATTGGGAGCCGTATTCCTGTGTACGACGGGTGCTGAAGCGCTATATTCAGACCTGGGCCACTGCGGGAGAGGCAATATACGCGTGTCATGGACCTTTGTAAAAATATGCCTGATACTAAACTACCTGGGACAAGGCGCATGGCTGCTGGGACATATAGGACAACGGTGGGATGCGTCGAAAGGCAATCCATTCTACAGTTTGATGCCGCAATGGTTTACTCTTATAGGCATTGTTATAGCAACAGTAGCTGCAATCATAGCAAGCCAGGCATTGATATCAGGATCGTTTACGCTGATAAGCGAAGCGATAAAACTGAACCTGTGGCCGAAGATGAAGATAAACTACCCTTCGGTAGAACGAGGACAATTGTTCATTCCGGGTATCAATTTACTATTGTTTGTAGGTTGTACGGGTATCGTGCTGATATTCAAAGAATCGTCAAATATGGGCGCGGCATATGGTCTTGCGATCACTATGACCATGATCATGACCTCGTGCCTGTTTGCCTATTATATGTTCATCAGGCGAGTGCCAATAGTATGGATAGTGACCTACCTAGCGGTGTTCCTGACCATAGAAATATCATTCCTGTTTGCCAACCTTGATAAATTTCCGCATGGTGGTTATGTAACCTTAATAATGGGCGGTGTACTCTTTATGGTGATGTTCACCTGGTTTAAGGCGCGCAAGATCAAGAACCGCTATGTGGAATTTGTGCGGCTGGAAGATTATGTATCCATTATACAGGAACTGAGCAATGATGCAAGCATACCTAAATATGCCACTCACCTGGTGTACCTGACCAGTGCCAATAACCCGAAAGAAATAGAGCATAAAATCATTTATTCTATACTATACCGTAAACCTAAACGTGCAGACATTTATTGGTTTGTGCATGTGGATGTATTGGATGATCCGTATACAATGGAATACTCGGTAAATACCATTATACCGAATGAGGTGATAAGGGTGGAATTCAGGTTAGGATTCCGCGTGGAGCACAGAATACAAATGATGTTCAGAAAGGTGGTAGAGGAAATGGTGCACAATAAGGAAGTAAATGTGGTGAGCCGCTATGAATCGCTGAGCAAGAACAATGTGATGGGTGATTTCCGCTTTATAGTGATGGAGAAATTCCTGTCGCGCGATAATGCGTTGCCTTTGTGGCAAAAGCTGATGATGCGTGGTTACTTTATATTGAAGAAATTCAGCTTATCAGAAGAGCGTGGTTTTGGGCTCGACCCATCGGATGTGACACTGGAAAAATACCCGATCATAGTATCTACTATACCAGATACTAACCTGAAACGAATTGAAGAACAAGGATAAAAAATAAAGCCTGGCAGATAGCCAGGCTTTATTTTTATTATACTTTCTTTTAATCGTTACCAAGCCCGATAACCTGGTGCAAGGCAGGAATTTCAACATCTGTAAAGCCTTTCTTTAAGAGTCGCTCGCGGAAATTGACCTGCACCTCATATTCGCCATGAACAATGAACAGCTTACGCACCTGCTGAGGGTCCTGGCAGGCGAGCCACTGGCTCAGATCCTGATAGTCGCCATGGGCGCTGAGACTTTGGATGACACGCACTTCTGCTGTAACATCGTAAGACTCGCCATAAATAGTGACACGGTCGGCGCCATTGCGTAAGCGGCCACCTAACGAATGCGGTTCGCAATAGCCAACTATGAGAATAGTACTGGATGGATCGGAAATATGATGAGCTATATGGTGCTTTACCCTACCCGCTTCTGCCATACCAGATGCAGCTATAATGACACAAGGTTCCTTACTCTCATTTAAGGCAATAGACTCTTCAACCGATTGTGTAAAGTGAAGACCTTTAAATTTAAATACATCGTCGTCATGCTTCAAAAGCTCTTGTACATCGCGATTGAAACATTCGGGATGATGCTTTACAACCTCTGTGATAGCTGTAGAAAGAGGGCTATCGACATAGTAGGTAAGACCGGGAAGACGGTCTTCTGTTTCCAGCCTGTTCAGCAAATACAGAATCTCCTGCGTGCGGCCAAGGCTGAAGCTGGGTATAATCAGCTTACCCTTCTTTTGAAGGCAGGTATCTTTTATAGTCTGCAGTAAATAATCTGTTGCCGTAGTAACCAGATCGTGGAGCTTGTCGCCATAAGTTGATTCCATGATGATGTAGTCAGCCTGCGGAAAAACATCAGGAGAATGTAATATAAGGTCCCTGTAGCGGCCTATGTCCCCACTGAAAGTGAGGCGTGTTTCTTTACCGTTTTCTTTGATCTTGAGATTAATGGCAGCGCTACCGATGATGTGGCCACAGTCTGTATAGGTAAGCTCAATATCATCACCCAAGCGGTATGTATCATTATAATCTACCGTATGCAGTAAGGGAAATACTTCCATGGCGTCCGCCTCAGTGTATAAAGGAGTAACAGGTTCACGATTTTGCTTTTCGCGAATCTTGTTTACGTGTGCTACGTCTGACTCCTGGATGTGAGCGGAATCCAGCAGCATTAGCTTTATAAGCTCAGCTGTTGGTGGCGTGCAAAATATCTTACCATTATAGCCATCTTTGACCAATTTAGGCAAGAGACCTATATGATCGATGTGCGCGTGAGAAATGATCACATAGTTTACCTCCGATGGTTCGAAACCCCATTCGCTATTCAACGTCAGGGTATCTTTACCGAGGCCCTGAAACATGCCGCAGTCGAGCAGAACCTTTGTGTTGGGATTGATATGCAACAGGTGTTTGGAACCAGTAACGGTGCGAGCCGCACCATGGAATGCTATCTTCATTTTTGATTTGTGTGTGCGTGTGTATTATTACTCTCTAAAACAAAGAGCAATGTTCTAAACTTTAAAATTAGTAAAGTAATGACAGAACATTACGAATTTAATATGCCGCCAATTTCTCATCAACATAGCACCATAGCCAACGTTCTCCTGGCTCAGCAGAGGCAATAACAGGGTGACCTGTCTCGTGATAGTGCTGTGTCATGTGTTTATGAGGTGAATCGTCGCAACAAAGTGTAACACCACAAGCCTGGCAGGTGCGCAGGTGCAACCATCTACCGTGATGCTTGATACATTCTTCGCAAACGTGTTCATCACTTAATTTAACTTCTGTAATCTGGCTTAAATGATTGCAAAGTTCTGTATCAGGCATATAAATGGCATTTTATACTATACTGCGGATAAATTAAGCTTTTGCATTGCTTCGTTTGCTTTTGCATGTGCCATCTCCCTTTTCTTATGGTACCACCATTCAGGCGCGAGTTTAATGAGCATATTATTAAAGCCACGCATACCAAGCAGGTGATAGATGGTATTGAG
Organism: Flavipsychrobacter sp.; assembly: GCA_051959855.1. GTDB lineage: Bacteria > Bacteroidota > Bacteroidia > Chitinophagales > Chitinophagaceae > SZAS-30. Next base: position 9,303 of record JBQCEX010000127.1, read on the forward strand.
CTTTGCGAAAACGCCGGAAGGTAAAGCACGCAGGCTAAGGGCCATACCACTCTCCATATACTGCATATGAT
>JBQCEX010000128.1:0-6801 GCA_051959855.1 Flavipsychrobacter sp.
ACTATGCCACCAATTATATCCCTGCATCCACCGACAAAAAGCAAATATTAACCTATTATTCACCGAAAACACTATTCATTATCAGCAAAGGATGCACAAGCTTATTAAATTTGATATACTTAAAACTTTAGTAGCATGTATAATCATGAAATAGATTATAAGATCTATGGTGAAGAAATGCAGTATGTGGAAATAGAGCTGGACCCAAGCGAAACGGCTATTGCCGAAGCTGGCAGCTTTATGATGATGGAGGATGGCATACAAATGGAAACCATTTTTGGCGATGGGAGCAACCAGCAGGGAAGCGGCCTGCTCGGTAAATTATTTTCTGCCGGTAAACGCCTATTGGTAGGTGAAAGTTTATTCATGACAGCCTTTACCAATATTGGTGCTGGTAAGAAAAAAGTTTCATTTGCTGCTCCTTACCCCGGCAAGATAGTTCCTTTAGATCTGCAAAAGCTGGGCAACAGGATTATTTGTCAAAAAGATGCATTCCTATGCGCAGCAAAAGGTGTATCTATCGGTATCGAATTTCAACGCAAGCTGGGTACCGGCATTTTTGGTGGCGAAGGATTTATTATGGAAAAACTGGAGGGCGACGGTATGGCCTTCATGCATGCCTGCGGCCACATAGTTGAACGGGAATTAATGCCGGGCGAATTGCTGAAAATAGATACGGGCTGTATAGTAGGTTTTACCAGCACAGTTAGCTATGACATACAGTTTGTAGGCGGTATAAAAAATGCAGTATTCGGTGGTGATGGTGTGTTCTTTGCCACACTGCGCGGCCCTGGTACCGTATGGATACAAAGTCTGCCGGTAAGCAGGCTGGCATCACGCATATTGGCATACGGCACTGTAAAAAGCCGTGAGGAAGGCAGCATACTGGGCGGCCTTGGCACCCTGGTAAATGGAGATACCTGGTAAGCACTGAATAATGTTCTATAATAAAATAATGCAGCGTAAAGCTGCATTATTTTTTATGCATTAGCCAGCACAGCCTGCGCTGTTTTCACCTGGTGTTTTTTACGCACGCTTTCTCCTATCGGGGTAGGCATACCGTCATCATCTATGCGTACAAAGGTGATAGAGGTTGTGCAAACCACTGTTTCCTCGCCGCTATATACGTTAAACTTTCTTGCTTCAATGCTCAGTGTAACGGATGTATTACCTAGATGTCCTACCTCACCATAAATGCGCACGTGATTACCAACCTTCAATGGCTTCTTAAAGATGAGCTCCCCCACTCTAAGCGTTACCATATTGGGCGTGCAGCAATATTCGGTAGCAAATGCGGCGGCAGCCTCATCTATCCATGACATTAGGATACCACCGAACACATTGCCGTGAATACCTATGTCTTTGCCCATGCAGATCTTCTTGTTAATCAGTTGCATTGTAGTTTTTATTAAAAAAGTTTTTAACCCAGTAACAAAAAAGCCCTTCGATTGCTCGAAGGGCTTTTATATTTCAATGTTGTTATTGTTTAGTTTAACACATGTCATACCCTTCGCTGATGCGGAGCCACTTACAGTACATAATATGTTTAGACGTGTTGTTCATTCGAGGTGCAAGATTAGGAAGTTTTTTTCAATTCGCAAAAAATACATTTATTCCAGGGCAAGCTTCTTTTTTAGAAATGCTACAGCCAGGTTCTGTGCTTGCGTCGCATAAAGTGGTTGATATTTTGGGTTGCTTGGATTAGCAAATGCATGTACCGCCTCAAAAACATGTAAATCAAACTGATGATTGGTTGCTTTTACTTTGTCAGCAAACTGATCTACATTATACCTTCTGATAAACTGGTCCTGTGAGCCCCAGATGTATAACACGTCAGTCTTTAATTGTTTGATACGTTTTTCGTTTTGCTCAGGAAAACCATAATACATAACACAACCAGACGCTTGATTTCCTGCAAATACAGTAGTAGTAAAGGCCCAGCCGCCGCCAAAACACCAGCCTAAAGTAGCTATGAGCTTATTTCTGCCTGCTTGTGCCAATACACCTTTCACTATAGCCTCTCCCCTTTTGCGATCAAGACTGCTGGCAAGCTTGCTGGCTATATCGGGGTCATCAGTTACCTGGCCATCATACAGGTCCACAGCATAGACATCTACATTTCCTAACAGTTCCTGCCATCTTACTGCTTCCCTTTTTATGTAGTCATTAAGTCCCCACCATTCGTGAAAAATAATCAGCACCTTGTCTGTTGCCTCGTCAGATGGAACGTAGTACGCGCTCCCTTTATGGCCATCCACACATTCAAATTGTATCATGGAGCCTTTTTCTGACACGAATGAAAAAGGAGTTGGCCGCTCGTGCGATTCACGGAATGCTTTGCTCATAGCAAGTGTTGGCCAGTTACTGCTATTTTTCACACAGCAATTCTGCGCATTTACAATAAAGGGGCATGCAATAAGCAAGAAAATAATCGTAAAAAGTCGTTTCATAAATGAGCTATTTTGATAAACAGGCAATTAACAAACAGATATATGACAACTCGCTATAATAATTATGCCTTCATAGCTAAAGGCAAGATTTTTTAGTAAGCAATACGAACAACCAGACATGACAGAAGAAAATAAAAAATTTATGCAACAAGCCGCACAGCTAAGTGCTGAAGCCATTCGTCAACTGGATGGCGGACCATTTGGCTGTGTGATAGTAAAAGATGGCAAAGTTGTGGGAAAGGGCTGGAATCACGTAATGGCAACTAATGATCCTACCGCCCATGCCGAAGTAATGGCCATAAGAGACGCCTGTAAGAACCTGGCTACCCCTGAACTGATAGGTTGTGAGATGTACACCTCTGCAGAGCCTTGCCCTATGTGCATGGCAGCTATCTACTGGGCATGTATTCCTAAGGTATACTACGCTAATACTATTGAGGATACTAAAGCGATAGGTTACGAGGACAGCATAGTATACGAAGAGCTAAAAAAGCCGGCAAATGAACGAAAAATACAGATGGTACATATACCTGACGAGACAGCAAAGGATGTATTTACTTACTGGGCAAGGAAAAATAATCCTGGAAGTAACCAAATTAAAAAATGAAAGGCTGCTTATACGGGCAGCCTTTCTCATATGTGGTACTTACTAAATTCTAGAGGTGGATTGCTTCACCCAGCGCTACTTCTATAGCGTCTTTCACGCTTTCGCTCATAGTTGGGTGCGGATGTATGCTATCCAGCACTTCCTGCCATGTAGTTTCCAGCTTGCGGGCTACTACTGTTTCTACTATTATTTCAGTTACGTTAGCGCCTATCATGTGCGTACCTAACCATTCGCCATATTTAGCATCGAATACCACCTTCACAAAACCTTCCATAGCACCGGCCGCTGTTGCCTTACCTGATGCCGAGAATGGGAACTTACCAACCTTCACTTCGTATCCGGCATCTTTTGCCTGCTTTTCAGTAAGACCTACTGACGCTATCTCAGGCGAGCAATAAGTACAGCCAGGTACATTGCCATAATCCAATGGCTCAGGCATGTGCTTGTATTTACCATCTTTGTGAGCTATTGCTTCAACACAGATAATACCACCTTTAGATGCTACGTGCGCCAAAGCCTGACCTGGTGTAATATCACCTATGGCGTAAATACCGTCAACATTTGTCTTATAGTATTTATCAACCAGCACTTTACCTTTATCAGTCTTTACACCTAATGTTTCAAGGCCTATATTTTCAATATTTGCAGTAATACCCGCAGCGCTCAATACCACATCAGCTTCCAGTGTTATATTGCCTTCAGCAGTCTTTACGGTAGCTTTTACACCATTGCCTGCGCCTTCTACTTTTTCAACAGAAGCATTGGTCATTATAGTAATACCCTTTTTCTTGTATATCTTTTCAAGTTCTTTAGATATATCTTCATCTTCTACTGGCACTATACGAGGCATAAACTCAACTACAGTCACCTTTGTGCCCATACTGTTGTAGAAATAAGCAAATTCCACACCTATAGCGCCCGAGCCAACTACGATCATAGATTTTGGCTGCTGCGGCAGGTTCATTGCTTCCCGGTAGCCTATTACATTTTTACCATCTATTGGCAGGTTTGGCAGCTGGCGGGAGCGAGCACCTGTAGCCAGAATTACATGCTTAGCCTGGTAGGCTGTCATTTTACCATCAGTACCTGTTACTTCTACTTCCTTTTTAGCATTCAGCTTACCCTGACCCATGATAACGTCTATCTTATTCTTACGCATCAGGAACTGTACACCCTTGCTCATTTTATCGGCAACGCCACGGCTACGTTTGATAACCGCGCCAAAATCTGCACTGAATTCTTTTACCTGCACACCATAATCAGTAGAATGGCTTACATATTCCATTACCTGAGCTGATTTCAGCAATGCTTTTGTTGGGATACAACCCCAGTTAAGACAAATACCACCCAGACTTTCACGCTCCACTATTGCTGTCTTGTAACCTAATTGTGATGCACGGATAGCCGCCACATATCCACCGGGGCCGCTACCTACTACGATTACATCATACGCCATAAACAGGAAAATATTTTGTTATTGGTTAATGTTTCAAAAATGAACGCGACAAATGTAGCCAATAAAAAGAATAAATTGGAACGGCTGGGCAAAATAGAAGGATAGGCAGGAACAATAAATGAAATATTAATATAGATACTAAAGCAAATAAGCCCCCCGATATGGAGAGCTTATTCAAAATCTTTTTAGTGCTTAGCCTTCGTAGCCGTTGGCAGTTGCTTTGCGACGGTGTGGCTTATGATCGCCACGCAGCGAAGGGGTAAAGCTTTTTGTAAGCTTTTCATCTTCATTATCATTTAGTTGTGCCTTCTTAGCTGCTACTGCTTTGTAGATGCGCATTGCAGGATAATACAATACTCCGGCAGCAAGTGCTACCAAACCGATGGTTCTCCAGTACTTTTTCATGATCTTTATTTTTAGGTTTTAACGTTCACGCAAAACCATTAAAAATCAGGCCAAGGTATTAATAAACGGCGCCATTTCATTAATTCTTAACACTCTGTCAACCTTAATATTTTGAATGGCATGGGCAGGCATGAATGCTACCTCGGCTGTATTAGGATCCTGTGCTAGTGTAAGTCCACCTGCATTCTTTATCGCTTGCATACCTTCTACCCCATCGGCATTAGCGCCGGAAAGCAAAAGACAGGCTACCTGGCTACCAAAGGCATCAGCGGCAGACGCGAAGGAAACATCTATGCTCGGACGGCTAAAATTTACTTTTTCAGAATAATCGAGTGCAAAACTGCCATCTTTTTCCATTAGCAAATGATAGTCTGCGGGCGCTATGTAAATAACTCCGGCATGCATTTGCTCTTTGTCATCGGCCTCTTTTACTTTAAGCAATGTTTTGGTTGAAAGCAGTTCTACGAGCGTTGAGTCATAGGAATTCATTCTATGTAAGACCAATACGACAGGTATGGAAAATTCCTTTTTTATATTGGGTATAGTGTTCAAAATGACCTCCAGGCTACCAGCAGACCCCCCTATTATTATCAGCTTATACTTTCTTAAGCTATTTTCCTCCATATTTTTTCTTTGTCAGGTAATTGGCTGTATTTAGCTGCAATATCGGAAAACTTGATAGTCTCTTTCGACCCGAGCGCGAGGTAGCCCAACTTTTCCAAACTATCATCAAAAAGTTGAAAAACCCTTGTTTGTAAATCCTTATCAAAATAGATGAGGACATTCCGACATAATATTAATTGAAATTCATTAAACGAATGGTCTGAAACAAGGTTGTGGGTGGAGAATATCATCTTGCTCCTTAGATGATCCTTGAAAATAACATGGTCATAGTTTGCAGTATAGTAGGATGAAAAATCTTTTTTCCCACCTGCCATTATATAATTTTTTGAATACTGCCTCATCTGACTCAAAGGGAAAATACCTTTGTTAGCTTTTTCCAGCACAGATGGGTTCAGGTCAGTAGCATAGATCAGGGACTTATGAAGCAAGTTCGCCTCTTCCAGCAGTATAGCCATCGAATACACTTCCTCACCCGTGGCACAGCCGGCATGCCATATTCTAATAAATGGCCTGGTGGCCAATTGCGGCAGAACATGTATAGTAAGTGACTTATAGAAAAGAGGATCGCGAAACATTTCTGTCACATTCACCGTTATTTCTTCCACGAAGCGCTGTAAATATGATTCATCTGTCCTTACCTTATAGCGCAACTCAGCGAAGCTTGGGAATTTATCCAATGAAACCAGTCGATTGATACGCCTTTTTAGAGACGCCCGGGAATATTCTGTAAAATCGTAACCATATATATCTAAAAGATCAGTTAATAACAGATCGACTTCTTCATCCTTTACTATGTTCGCTTCCAAATTTGCCTATTTTAAATACTGCTGTAGTATTGTTGTTAACTTATCTACATCTATTGGCTTGGATACATAATTGTCAGCACCTGCCTGCAAGCATTTTTCCTTATCACCTACCATCGCCTGTGCGGTAACTGCTATAACCGGCATACCTGCATTTTCTGCTTTTATTCGTGGTATAGCCTCGTAGCCATCCATTTCCGGCATCATCATATCTATAAGTACGATTCCTATATTGCCATCGTTCTTCAGGATCTCAAGTCCTTCCAATGCACCGGGTGCAGACAATATCTGGTAGCCCTTTGCACGCAATACAGCAGTCAAAGCAAATATGTTCCTGGCATCATCATCTATTATTAATAGTTTCTTACCGGCATTACTCATGTTACCCTGACTTATTTATATACTTTTATCATACAACCATACTCTTAACAGGGAAAATAGCTGATCTATATCCAC
>JBQCEX010000129.1:0-13049 GCA_051959855.1 Flavipsychrobacter sp.
CAATGACGGACCCTCACCGCAGGACCAACAGCTACAGGGGCAGGTGCAAAAGCTCACCGCGCTCGTGCAAGACCTCAACAAGAAGCTTGGCGACAAAACAGCCGACCAGAACATCCGAGCCTTCGAGGCATCGGTGAAGGCGTTCGAGGCCGACTCCGAACGGCTCAAGGTCATCGGCAATGCCGGCCCAATTGTCACCGCGGAGCAGGAACAGCCGTTGATCGCAGAGACGTTGGCGGGAATGGAGCAGCAGCCGCGGGCGCCGTCGTTCCAGGCTCCCGTGCCGACCGCTGGAGCGCCGCAGTGAACGAATTTTGGGAACAGATGCAGCGTGCGGCGGCGCATCAGGCCGCTGAACGCGCGGCGCCGCATTTGATGCCGAACGGCGAAACCGTTCTGGTGCGCGAGAGAGCCGAGATGGTGCCGGCTTCATCCGTAGCCGTCGAAGCGTTTCAGGGTCTCGTGATCGATGGGACCTCGCGACCTGTTCGGCCGTCGGGCGATGCGACTTCTTGAGGGAGCGGACTACTTCGCCGGCCGCCGGAAGATGAACAATCGCCAGTTTATCATCCGGGTGAAAATGTAGGCTTAGGAAAAGATTTTACCATATTCGCAACTAAAGATGGTATAGTCGAATTCCGTAAGACTCGTAATAAGACTTTAATATCAGTAAAAGAAATTTCAGCATAACTTACTAAGCGCCGAGGCCTAACCCCCTCGGCGCTAAATTTTTACAAATTTTTTGTTTAACCCATAAATTGACACAATTATGGCAACAGCAAAAAAATCATCCCCAAAGAAAGCGGCTCCAAAAAAAGCAGCAGCTAAAAAAGCAGCTCCAAAGAAAGCAGCAGCTAAAAAAGCAGCTCCTAAAAAGGCAGCAGCTAAGAAAGCAGCTCCTAAAAAAGCAGCAGCTAAGAAAGCAGCTCCTAAAAAGGCAGCAGCACCAAAGAAAGCAGCAGCTCCTAAAAAAGCAGCTACTAAGAATGCTGGCCCTAAAAAGGCAGCCGCTAAGAAGAAATAACTTCGACTTTAGCGATTTTAAAAGAGACTGTATAACCCACAGTCTCTTTTTATTTTTATTAATGTCACGGAAGTCTAATTTTGCATGTTACCGTTTCAGTAGCGTATGGAATTATGCTATTGTTGCATCTTTCTTAAAAATATCCTTCAATGAGTTACGACGATATCACAGAACGCGGCCCTTATAGATCTTTCCGCAGCACGCTGGATATAGGCATGGGTGTACTGTACATAGTCATAGCCAGCGCCATACTTTCACTTAAGTATTTCGGCACCATGGAGTTATCCTCTGGCTTCGCCTACGTGCTTGGTGGCCTTATGTTCCTCTATGGGGTGTTCCGCATTTATCGTGGCATTCAGTCTATTCGCAGCAGGGCGCGTAAGCGTTCATAATTTCTTACTGCCTGTCACCTCTCAGCATCTTTCTTAACATATCTTTGCAGCTGTTAAATTAATGTTACAAGAAAGTGTGATATACTGTATTTTTTTCAAATTATAGCTAAACTTGCAATCCTGAAAATGCAAACACTGAAAGGCATATTTTATCTATTTGCAGTATCTGTAATATTGGCATCCTGCGATAATACACCCACACATCCGGATACCCTCAGCAGTGGGTCCATAGATATATCGGCAGATGAAACGTATAAGCCTGTGATAGAAGAGCAGCTCAAGGTGTTTGACAGCAGTTATCCTAATGCACATATTACGGTGCACTATAAACCCGAGTCCGAATGTTTCAAGGATTTCTTTGATAACAAGGCTCGTCTCATACTGGTTACAAGGCAACTTTCATCCGCTGAAAAACAGCTTTGCGATCAGAAGCAGATAGCGCCAAGTTCGCTTCCTCTGGCTAAAGACGCAGTAGCAGTCATTGTCAACAATAGCTCTTCTGATAGCTTGCTGGACATGCAAGCGCTTAAGGGAATATTAACCGGCATTTATAAGAAAAAATATACGGTAGTATTCGACAACCAGGGATCAAGCACCGTACGGTATATTACGGACAGCCTGCTGAAAGGAGCAAAGCTGGGCAGTAATGTTTTTGCGGCAAAAGGTAATGAAGCGGTAGTTGATTATGTTGCGAAAAATCCCGGCGCTATAGGCTTTGTAGGTCTTAGCTACGTGAGTGATCCTGTTGATTCGGCTAATACCGGCGGGTTTATAAACACGATCAAGGTTGTGTCTATACTCAATGACAGCACTCAGCGCTTTTATCAGCCCTACCAGGCTTATATAGCGCTTAAATGGTACCCGCTCACCCGCGACCTGTTTTACATCAGTCGCGAAAGCTATCACGGACTTGGCACAGGCTTTGCCAATTTCTTAGCAAATGAGCGTGGACAATTGATTTTTAAACATGCTGATATGTTTCCCCTGCGTATGAACATCATTATCAGGGATGCATCAGTAAACCCATAAATTTTAAAACCTTAAAATATAGAAACGAACTGTACGTTAAATCAGGTACAACAAAAATGAAAAAAGCTATAATTATTCTCACTGCACTGGCGCTCTCAGCAGGCGTAAAAGCGCAGTCTTTCGACGATGGAGTTAAAATGTACAATTATGAGCGTTACCAGAGTGCAGAAAAGATTTTTGCACCACTGGCAGCGAGCAATGCTATGGCCAACTATTATCTTGGTCTTAGCCAGCTGGAACACGGAGATATAAACACAGCAAAACAAACATTTGCTAAATATCCCGAAGACCCCGCTAATATGGCCGGCATGGCGCGTGTAGCTATTGCGCAGGGCAATATTACTCAGGGCCTGCAACTTGCTACTGCAGTAGCTGGCAAAGCAAAGAAAAAAGAGTGGGAGCCGCTGAAATACGCTGCCGATGCCATTACTTATTCTGATGCTGACGGATTGAACTATCAACAAGCAATAGACTGGTACAAAAAGGCACTGGAATATACTGACAATGCAGATGTACATATAGCACTGGGCGACGCTTACCAGAAAACAGTGGCCGGCGGCGGTGAGGCTATGAACAACTATGAAAAAGTTACCACTAAAGATCCTAAGAACTCTCTGGCTTATACCAGGGCGGGGTATCTTTGGTATGCGGCAAAAAACTATCAGTTAGCGCTGGAGAATCTGGACAAGGCAATAACTGCTGATCCTAACAATCCACTGCCATACAAATATCTTGCTTATGCCTATGAAGGTAGCGGCAAGTACGACCTGGCCTATCAGAATATTCAGAAGTATATTCCCCTGTCAGACAAGGACACAACTGATATGGTGAGCTATACTGAGATCCTGTTCCTTTCAAAACACTATCCTGAAGCTATAACACAGGCCAGGCAACTAATTGAGTCAGGCGTGCACAGGCCGGGTCTATATGGTATCCTGGCGTTTAGTGAATATGAAACTAAGGACTCTGTAGAAGCGTTAAAGAATATTCGCACCTACTTCGCTACGCAGAATCCTAAGAGATTATTCTCTAAAGACTATCAGTACTATGCACAAATATTAATGCAGAATGGCATGGGCGACTCCGCCAGCTATTACTTTAATAGAGCGGTGAATGCTGATTCTACACAAAACAAATCAGACATCTACCGTGATATAGCTAACAACTTTAAGGAATCAAGAAATTATGCTAAATCTGCTGAATGGTATGACAAACTGATAAAAGCATACCCTGAAACGCAACCGGTTGACTATTTCTGGAGAGGCGCTATGTACTTCTATGCAAAGGACTACCCGAATGCTGCTAAGGCATTTGAAGAAATGGAAACAAAGTATCCTAATGAACCTTCTGCTACTTATTGGCGTGGCCGTGTAGCTGCAGCAATCGATAACGAAGGTAAAGAAGGTACCGCTGTTCCGTTCTTCACAAAGTGGCTGACACAGATAGGTCCTAACTCTGACAAGAAAAAAGATATGCAGATTGCTTACGAATACCTGGCACTGTACTATTACAACAAGAATGATAAGGAAAATCTGAAGAAGTACGAAGATCTTATATTGGCTATCGATCCTTCTGATGACCTGGTAAAACAGTTGAAAGAAGCTGAAAAGGCAGCAGCTGCTCCTAAAAAGACAACTACCGGCAGAAAGAAATAAGTAATTTATCTTTTTCTAAAAAGCTGCCACTCATAATGGCAGCTTTTTTATTTATATTTATTTTATCAGTTTGCTGTCTATAAAATCAGGAAATTTGTATTTGCATGAAATTTTCTATTGAAAGTCCTTATCAGCCGGCAGGCGATCAGCCTGAAGCTATCAAGGAATTAGTGAATGGTATCAAGTCGGGCGAACAATTTCAGACATTGCTGGGTGTTACCGGCTCCGGTAAAACATTTACCATGGCCAATGTTATTCAACAGGTGCAAAAACCAACATTGGTATTAACACATAACAAGACACTGGTTGCCCAGCTATATGGCGAGTTCAGGCAATTCTTCCCTGACAACGCTGTTGAGTATTTCGTTTCGTACTATGATTATTATCAGCCTGAGGCTTATATGCCGGTATCTGATACTTACATAGAAAAAGACTTATCGATAAATGATGAGCTGGAAAAATTGCGTCTGCGCGCTACTTCCAATCTGCTTAGTGGCCGCAGGGATATCATTGTAGTAGCCTCTGTTTCCTGTATATATGGTATTGGTAATCCTACCGAATACGCTAATGGTATCATCCGTTTCAATCGGGGTGAAAATGTTGGCCGCAATAAGTTTCTGCATAGCCTGGTAAACTCTTTATATAGTCGCAGCCAGGGCGAATTTGCACGTGGTACATTTAGAGTAAAGGGTGATACGGTAGATATTAATCTGCCTTATGTCGACTATGGCTATCGCATCACTTTCTTTGGTGATGACGTGGAAGAGATAGAAAGCTTTGAAACGGATACAGGCAAGCGCATAGGCACTATGGAGAATGCAGCCATATTTCCTGCCAATCTCTATGTTGCTCCACGTGATCAGATGTTGCAAATACTGCATGAGATACAGGATGAACTGGCTGCACAGATAGAATATTTCAAAAGTATCGATCGTCCGTTGGAAGCACAGCGTATAAAGGAGCGTGTGAATTATGATCTCGAAATGATTCGCGAGCTGGGCTACTGTAGCGGCATTGAAAACTATTCACGTTTTCTCGATCGTCGTGTGCCGGGCTCAAGGCCATTCTGCCTGCTGGATTATTTTCCTGATGATTTTCTCTTGGTAGTAGATGAAAGCCACGTTACCATTCCGCAGATCAGCGGTATGTACGGGGGCGACCGTTCCAGGAAATTAAATCTCGTTGACTTTGGCTTCCGCCTCCCTTCTGCCCTGGATAACAGGCCGCTCAACTTCCACGAGTTCGAATCGCTGCTGAACCAGGTAGTATTTGTCAGTGCAACACCGGGCAAGTATGAGCTGGAGCAGTCAGGTGGTGTAGTGGTAGAACAGATCGTTCGTCCTACAGGCCTGCTTGATCCGCAGATTGAAATTCGGCCTAGCATTAACCAAATTGATGATCTGCTGGATGAAGTGGATAAACGTGTAAAAAAGAATCAGCGTGTACTGGTCACCACGCTTACCAAGCGTATGGCCGAAGAGCTGGACAAGTACCTGAAACGCATCAATATAAAATCAAAATACATCCACTCAGAAGTGGATACGCTGGATCGTGTTGAAATACTACGCGATCTCCGTTTAGGAAACATAGATGTGCTTGTAGGCGTGAACCTCTTACGCGAAGGGCTCGATCTGCCGGAAGTGTCCTTAATGGCCATATTGGATGCGGATAAAGAAGGCTTCCTGCGCGATGAGCGCTCGCTCACACAGATGGCAGGCCGTGCAGCAAGAAATGCGGAAGGTCTTGTTATCTTCTATGCCGATAAGATGACGGAGAGCATGCAGCGTACTATAGACGAAACCAACAGGCGCCGCGACAAACAGATAAAGTATAACACGGAAAATAATATTGTTCCCAAAACTATTCTCAAGTCTCACGAACAGATATTTAAGCAAACCTCCGTGCTGGACATCAAGGGCTATGATGCCAACAATAAGTATGCAGTGCAGGATAATACTGTAAGCATGGCTGCAGAGGAAGAAGTAGAATACCAATCAGCAGCCCAGCTGGACAAGCTTATAGCACAGGCCCGCAAAGGCATGGAGAAAGCCGCTAAGGACCTCGACTTTATGGAAGCAGCCCGCCTGCGCGATAAGATGCTTACGCTGCAAAAGCAGAAAGAGGCTATGAAATAAGTGAATTAGAATGATACCTGGCACTTTCATTATCAGTTTATTTCATAAATATTATGACTAATAAGTACTATGTACTACTTTAGTAAAAATTACTTTATGAAATTGAACAAAGCACTCATTGTAACATGTCTGTCATTTGCAACGCTATTATCAGCTGTTTCCTGCAAAAAATCATCAACTAACAAACTTGTCGGAACCTGGAAATTAAACCAGACCGGCACAGATCTAAATGGCAATGGCATGATCGATGCCGGTGAAATGGCTAGTTTTGATAGCACAGGGATGGGCGCTATCGTTACTTTTACATTCAATAGCAATGGCACAGGTTCTGAACGGATTGTCTTTACTGGCTTTTTGGATAGCTCTGCTTCTTTTAAATGGACCTCAAGCAATGGAAATAAGGATTTGACTTTATCCGATCAGAGTGGCAACAGCGAATTATTCCATGTTAGCACACTTTCAAGCACAGATCTGGTGCTTGCTGATACCGCTAATCCTATAGATTGGTTAGCTTTCAAAAAACAATAAAAACGCAAACAAAATCGTTTTTATATAACTGAAAACTAATAATTATTAAATAATCATTATTTTTGACCCCTCACTAAAAATAGGCACATGAAACTGAACAAATTACTTATCGTAGGCTGTCTTTCAATAGCAGCATTTTCAATTGCATCTTGTAAGAAAAGTAGCTCCAGCTCAACAAAAGATATGCTGGTAGGCACATGGACTCAAACTATGTCTGGTTACGATGCCAACAATAACAATGTTGTTGATGCCGGCGAAACTACCGCAGATAATAGTGGTACTGTTACTTTTAATAAAGACAATACCGGTACTATTTCAGGTTCAGGTCTTTCGTTCCCTATGACTTATAGTCTTAACGATAAGAATTTATCTGTTTATGTTGCTGGTGATACAACTAATCTGCTGATCACAAGCATTAGCAGTAGCAGCCTTACAGTAAAAGATCCTAGCGACAGCACCTTCGAAGTTTTTAAGAAGTAATGCCTGTTAGCTATAATAAAAAAAGAGAAAGCTAGGCTTTCTCTTTTTTATTTATACTATCTCATACGTTATGTTATACTCTTAAACACCGTATATCTCAGCAGCATCTCCAGCGCTAAGCATATCACGGCTATCATTGCAAATGGGAAGAATAGCTCCGCATAGTGCTTGAATGAGCTAACCTCAACTTTAGTTTTCTCCATCCTGTCAATATCCTTGTAAATATTCTCCAGCGATTTATTACCTGTTGCTCTGAAGTATTTGCCTCCTGTTTCTCCGGCTATCTTTCTTAGCAGTACTTCGTCTATTTCCACCGGCATCATTTGTTTTTGTATGCCCATTGGGGTCTGTACGGGCATCAGTGCCTGCCCTTCTGTACCTACGCCTATGGTATATACGCGCACCTTATATGCCTTGGCTATCTCCAGTGCCGTATTCGGATCTATTAGCCCCGTATTGTTTACACCATCAGTCAGCAATATAATTACCTTACTCTTGCCATTTGTATTGCGCAGCCTGTCCACCGCTGTAGCCAATCCCATACCTATAGATGTTCCGTCCACAAGCATGCCACTGCGTATCTGGCTTATCTGTTCTTTCAGCACATTATGGTCAATTGTTATTGGGCACATCGTAAAGCTCTCACCTGAGAATATCACCAGTCCAATCCTGTCCGTAGGGCGTTGGTCTACAAATGCCAACGCATTTGCCTTGGCAGCCTCTATACGGTTCGGCTTAAAATCTTCAGCAGTCATGCTACCCGACACGTCCAGCGCCAGCACTATATCTATACCTTCACTGTCTATAGATTCAGTCGTATTGCTCGACTGTGGCCTTGCCAGCGCTACTGTCAATGCAATCAGCGCTATAATACGCAGCACAAACAATATCGGCCTGTACCGCACCCTCCACGATGGTTTTATCTTGGCTATGCCTCCTGTAGTAGTAAGTCGCATTGCAGGCGCATCCTTTTTCTTGCTGCGCAGCTGCCACCATATCATAAATGGTATCAGCAGCAGCAACGCAAAAAACAGCGGTTGCGCGAATGTAATATGTTTCCAGTCCATCAATTCCTTCATGGCTGCGTAGTGCTTGTTGTTGTAGGTTCAGTAATTACAGGCGTGGTTTCACTCACAAACTGTTTCGCATAGGTCATAGTATCTACATGCTCCTGGGGTGTAGGCTGTGCCTTGGCAAATTTCGCAAGGTCTGCCGTATAAAGTATGCGGCCAAGTATCTCGGTATGGCGTACCATTTCCTTATTCCTGCGTGCGCTATCCAGCAGTTCATCAGTAGTCAGCTCCAGCGCTTTCGTACGGAAGCGCACTTCTATATATTCTCTCAGTATATCCGTTAGCTGCACGTAGTATTCTTTCACCTGGTTGTGCTGCCATAGTTGCTGTCCTTCCAGTTCTGTCAGCAGGCGCAATGTTCTTGCCTGCAGTGTTTCCTTTGGTTCAGCCTTCGGTATTGCTACCTTCTTATTCTTCATAAAGTAGATAGTCACCCACACTATAAAGGCAATCAGTGCCAGTCCTATGATAATATACAGCAGGTAGTCCCGCCAGCTGCTCTTCACAGCCATTATACCTTTTATCGGCTTAAAAGGCTGTGTAGTATCCACCGCCACTGTCTGCACATTCAGCAGAAAGCTATCGGTCTGCACTGTATAGGGTGTACCGCTATTGGGTATCACCGTAAATATGAAAGCAGGAATTTTAAACGCCCCCGAGTCAAAGCCTGATATCACCAGTCTCTGTTTGTAGGTTACTATATCTCCGTTCTTTATAGTGTCTATCTTTCCTTTCTCTTGTATCTCCAGGTTATTGAAGGTATCCGGCAGTACAGCCCATTGCAGCTTACCGGTTTTATTATTGTTTTGCGCTTCTATAAACAGATGTACCTGGTCGCCTATAGTTATATGAGTAGCATCTATACGCGCACCCACCTTCGCATCGCCCTGCGCAACGGATAGTAGCGGTGCCAATAGCAAAGCCAGCAGTAAATATGTCTTTCCGAATTTCCTTAATTCCATTTCAAATCCTGGGTATTGAATAGTTTACAAGTAATCGTTCTATTCATCTTATATCCTTGCTTTAAAAAAGCCCTGCAGCACCCGCACATAGTCCTCATCCGTTCGCACCATCAATAGTGATGCCCCGCTTTTTCTGAATGCCTGCACACAGTATTTTTTATGCTGGTCAAATGCTGCCGCATATTCCGTGCGCACTGCTTTGTCATCAGTGTCCAGCCATTGCATCTGTTTGGTCTCTGCGTCCATCACCTGTATCAGCCCCGCCTGTGGCAGCTCACGGTCATGCTTGTCATACACCTGTATGCCCACCAGGTCATGCTTGCGCGCAGCCATCTGCAACGACTGGTCATATTGTTTGCTGATGAAGTCGCTCATCACAAATGTAATGGTGCGCTTCTTCAGCACATTGTTCAGAAAGTCCAGCGCCACGCCTATATTGGTGCTGCCGTCCTGCTTAGGCTCCAGCGTTATCAGCTCACGTATGATGCGCAGTATATGGCCGCGCCCTTTCTTGGGCGGTATATATTTCTCCACTTTATCGCTGAAGAATATGACCCCTACTTTATCATTATTGGTAGTAGCGCTGAAGGACAGCACCGCGCTCAGTTCTGTTATCAGTTCTCTTTTCAGCCTCAGCTGTGTACCAAACAGCGAGCTGCTGCTCACATCCACCAGCAACATCATGGTCAGTTCGCGCTCCTCTTCAAATACCTTTACATACGGATGCGAAAAACGTGCTGTTACATTCCAGTCTATCGACTTCACATCATCCCCCGGCACATACTCACGCACCTCGCTGAAGGACATACCCCTGCCCTTGAAGGTAGAGTGGTACTCACCTGCAAATATGTGATTGCTTAGCCCTCTTGTTTTTATCTCTATTCGTCTTACCCGCTTTAGTATTTCAGCAGTTGTCAGCATCTTTCGTTCGTAGGTATAAATGTTTTTAGGTCAATGGTCCTGCGAATGCTTTCTTATGCATTCACGCTATTGCTGGCCAGCACTTTTTTCAGCACCTCAGCTATTTTGCCGGCGCGTTCCTGCGCTTGTTCTTCTGTCCACAGCAGGCTGATGGATGAAGAGATGCAGCGGCTCATAATAGCATCACTCACCGGGAAGGCTTGGTTCGTATAGTGCATCACTTGTTTCTTTTGGTCATCATGCAGGCGGTGCATCCAGCTGCCGCTTTGCAGGTGCTGCCATTTGCGTATATAGTGCCAGTTGTTGTCATACCAGTAGAAGTGTCCGCCCAGCCCGGCAGCTGCCAGTTCTGCAGCAGCCTTGCGTGCCATGTCTTCCGTAGGCAGGAAGAAGGACAGGAATGATCCTGTATTACCGGCAGGGTCAGGTATCACGCGGAATGCAATGCCATCTATACCCTTCAGGGCATTATAAATAACGTCGTGGTTATGCATCTGCTGCTTCAGGAAGCCGCCCAGCTTGCGTATCTGTGCCAGCCCCACTGCTGCGTGCAGCTCACTGATGCGGTAGTTGTAGCCAAGGTAAGGGTGCAGATCTGCGCCACGGTCCTTGCCCATATGGTCATGACCATGATCGCTGTATTCATCGCACTTTTTATATACTTCCGCATCGTTGGTTATCACTGCTCCGCCTTCTGCGCAGGTTATTATTTTTACAAAGTCAAATGAAAAGGTACCTGCATGGCCTATAGTACCTATGGCCTTGCCTTTATAGCTGGCGCCTATCGCCTGGCAGGCATCTTCCAGCAGCAGCAGGTTGTGTTTGTCGCATATAGCCTTCAGCTCGTCCATCTGGCTCATGCTGCCGCACATGTGCACCGGCATCACCGCTTTGGTGCGTGGTGTTATAGCAGCTTCCACAGCCGCAGGGTTCAGGGTCAGTGTTTCATCTATATCTGTCAGCACAGGTATAGCCCCTACCGATAGCACTGCTTCAAAGCTCGCCACGAAGGTGAATGTCGGCATGATCACTTCATCGCCCGCACCTATGCCCAGTGCAGCCATGGCTGTGGTCAGTGCAGCTGTACCGCTGCTCACCAGTTGTGCATGGCCCACGTTAAATGTCTTGCATATTTCCTGTTCCAGCTCCTTTGCTTTCCATATTCCGTTCCTCTGTCCGTCAAATCCATAGCGCATCAGGATGCCCGTTTCCAGTACATCATTTACCTCTTTGCGCTCTTCCGCGCCAAATAGTTCATATCCAGGCATTATTTATGTTTTTAATAAGACAAAAATAGTCCTTCCATCCCTTAAACGCCAATCTCATTTGCTTAAAATTTTCTAAAAACTCCCCGTATCCCTGCTATTCAATTTGCTCGTAGCTTTGATTAAACTTTTTTATCATGACACACACAATCAAATTCCTCACAATCGGCTTGTCCTCAGCGCTTTTACTGGCCTCCTGCGGACAGTCGGGCTCTAAGAGCGAAACCACTTCAGATACCACTAAGGCAACAGCTACGGCGCCAGCAGCGCCCATCAGTCTAAAACCTGTGGGCAACTCTCCCGAATTTCCTGATGCACAATTAGCTATCGCCACCGTTAACGCGACCAAGCAAGGCAAAGATTCTGCTAAGGTCACGTTCAACTTCACAGTGAAGAACTACACCCTGGGCATGCAAACCGATGATACCGGCAGCAAGCTCTGCAACAACTCAGCCAAAGGCCAGCACATTCACTTTATCCTCGACGAGCAACCTTATGTAGCGCTCTACGAACCTAAGAATGAAGTAGTACTGGCCAACAATACAGAGCACTACCTCATGGCCTTCTTGTCACGTTCTTATCACGAGTCTATCAAAAGCAAAGGCGCTGCACTGGTTTATCACTTTAAAATAGATGACAAAGGCAAGCTGGTAAAACTCGACGACCCTAAAACGCCTATGGTATTTTACAGCCGCCCTAAAGGCGATTATATAGGCAAAGACATGACCAATGTGCTGCTCGACTTCTACGTATGGAATGCAAACCTTTCTGCCGATGGCTACAAAGTAAAAGCAGACGTAACCCCTGAAA
This sequence comes from Flavipsychrobacter sp., assembly GCA_051959855.1. Lineage (GTDB taxonomy): Bacteria > Bacteroidota > Bacteroidia > Chitinophagales > Chitinophagaceae > SZAS-30. Next base: position 12,275 of record JBQCEX010000129.1, read on the forward strand.
CCGGTACCGCCACCAGCTTCACCATCAGCGACTGGAAATCAAACTTCCTCAATAACCTCCCCCAAGGCAAAACCAATGTAACCCTCACCCTGCTCGACAAAGACGGCAAATCAGTCCATGGTCCCAACACCACCGCCACCCGCAGCATCAATCTATCTGCTGACGAACCAATGAAGAAATAAAAGGTATTCTGATAAAAAATTGAAGCCTCACAATGTGAGGCTTTTTTATTGTCCGTATCAGTACAACTATATAGCTTCAGTGGCGTTAGCACCCTTCAGCTGCTCAATCCAGGTCATCAAACATTTTATGCCCCCGTCATTGCGAGTGATAACGAAGCAATCTCACGAAATGAAAGAACTTATCATTCCGTTTCCTCCCGTGTTGGTGTCCCCACCAACACGCTCGCGCTGGATAACAGGTTCATGAAGCACTACCGCCCAGCCCATGATGACGCCTTAATTTTTGCCGGAGACACGACAGAGTAATTCACAATAGAAGCAATCAGTCCCACGCATACCAACGCTCAATAGCCCCCAACAGCGGCAATAATTTCAGCGTCATGCCGCTGATCAGAGCAATGCACAAACACAACATAACAGCGTAGAGCCCGTTTTTTCATGCGGAGCAGTTTGAAAAAACTCGCCTTTTCTTTTTGCTTACTTTTTCTTTTGGCGACGCAAAAGATTCTGTGTTAATAGCAAAGTATTTTTGATTGTTTTTTTAATTTTGTTTCAAGGAGGCTTAAGCTATCCAGGTAAAAGGAGCGGCATAA
>JBQCEX010000130.1:0-2439 GCA_051959855.1 Flavipsychrobacter sp.
ATATAATGATCTGGAGTAAATCTTCTGTCTCTTCAAGGGGTTTATTTACAGTAGCCAAATATTGCTGGTCACCGGCAGCAATACCAAAACTAATTTCCCTGTACCATTTACGTCCATGATCATATTCATGCTGAAGGGAGTAGTAATTTGCCTTTGCAGGATATGATGTAGCAGGAAGAAATGCAGTATGCTGTTCCTTTGTGTTTATTATTTCAGGCAACTGATGGTGAGTTGCAACATACTTGAATATCTCCTGTTGCTCGGAATGCAGCGTTTCATCCAGCTGATGTATTAAAATATAGCGCAGCAAAAAAAAGAAAGTACAGCTACCAGCAAGAAAGATGATAATAGTAGCTGTAATATTTATACGGTTGTATCTGCTGAATAGTTTCAATGGTCAGAAAATTTATATCCCATACCGTATATGCTTTTTATATAGTCATGCACTCCTGAGTCAAGCAGTTTCTTCCGCAAGTTCTTAATATGCGCATAAATAAAGTCATAATTATCTGCCATATCCATATCGTCGCCCCATAAATGACTGGCTATAGCACTCTTTGACAAAACACGTTGCTTATTAATAATGAAATATACTAACAGGTCATATTCCTTACGGGTAAGAGATAAATCTTTGCCATTTACTGCTACCGTCTTTGCCTGGACATCTATGGTTAGTTCATTAAATTTCAGGAGGTTACTGCCTTGCATATTTTTTCGGCGTATAATGGCAGCAATGCGGACACTTAGCTCGGACAGGTGAAACGGTTTGGTGAGATAATCATCGGCGCCAAGCTTTAGCCCCATGATCTTATCATCAAGCTCATTGCGTGCGGAGATGATAATTACACCATCCAACTTATTTGCTTCCTTTAAAAGCTGTAATAACTGCAACCCATTGCCATCCGGCAGCATGATGTCCAGCACTATGCAATCATATTGGTAGAGTTCGATCTTTTCCCGGGCATCCTGGAAATTGGCTACGGATTCACAGACATATTGCTGCGAAGACAAGTAATCTACCATGCTTTTATTAAGCGTCGGCTGGTCTTCTACAATAAGTATTTTCAATCCGTGTGATTTAGCGTAAAAGTAACTATTTGCCCGCTACTACGAGCACCATAAAGGTGCCGGGTATCATCTCCGGCCGGTGGGGTGCCTTGCCTGCTTCTGATGGCGCCAATTGTGCAGTTGGCAAATATACCTTGTGCAATTTCGGATCTACGGCCAGCGTCCTTGCACCGGGCATTGTTTGTGCATTTTCCAATACCATATATTTATTAGCGGCTGCTTCCAATATTATAGTAAGCGTTCCCTCACCATTTGCCGCAAGTATGAACCTGCGTTGCGCATCGAAAGCCACTCCATCACATTCTTCTCCTATAGGTAGTGTAGTAACTATATTACCATTAGTAGCGTCCATCACAACAAGCATTTTGTTGTCGCAACCTGCAAAAAGGCGCTTTGTCTTAGTATCAATAGCCAGGCCGGTTGGCGATTTGCCTTTCTTCAGTGGCCAACGTGATTTAACAGTGTAGGTGAGCGCATCAACCTTAACTATTTCACTTTTATCCTCGATATTGATATAAATGTTACCTGAATCATCTGATACTGCAGTTTCAGGCTTACCGGCGAGTGGAATATTTTTAAGCAGTTCATTATTAGTAGGGTCAATCACGCTCAGGTCCTTGCTTTTGCCATTGCACACAAATAGGCGTTTGGAATAGTTGTCGTACATAATAGCATCAGGATTTTCGCCAACTTTTATTTGTCCTGTTACTTTATTGCTGAACATGTCAAATACAGTAACTGTGCCTAATTTGCCATTGCTGGTAAAACCTTTTCTTAATGATGGTGCAAAGGCTACGCCATGCACGCCGGTTGTATTGCTGATGACGCCAATTGAATCACCTTTGGGATTAAGGATATTAACTTGCGTAGCGTGAGCCACGTATATGTTGTGAGAAACAGGGTTGACTGCTATGTAGTCCCATTTTCCCGTACTTTTAATGTGAAATGTATCGACAACATGATATTTTGGTGACGGACCGGCCTTCTGAGCAAATGCTTTTGAGCTTATAAGCGATAATGCTACTAAAAGGAAATACAAATTGGCTTTCATTTTTGGGGTGATTTAGTGCTGCAAACTTCAAAATAAAATCTGAATATTTCCTGAAGAATATGCTATTAAATCACTTATAGGATCATTCCCTACGTTTAACCACCTCATTAATTAACAATAACTTAAAGTGACGGCTGTCATTCCAACAAGTGCCCAACATCATCTCAGCCGGAAATAGAACAGGCGATATTTACAAAAAGAATAGCCATGAACAAGGTTGTATTGCTATCTGACATTGAAAAGCTACCTAAAGGGGCGTTTGATTTTGCCCGTATGCTAAATGAACAGCAGCCCGTATTGCTCACGGGTGTTTTTCTACC
>JBQCEX010000131.1:0-2824 GCA_051959855.1 Flavipsychrobacter sp.
AGCCTTTTTTGTTATTTGGTATTATGAATCAGCGAAATGATAGTTGGCGCATAGTGAAGGTGTTTTTGTGGCTGATAGTTTCTTTAGTGATTATTGCGGTGGTTGTTTTTGGCGTTTTATATTTAAATATGGCCGGGGATATGGCGAAGGCTGCGCATGATATAAGTAATTAAGGTTATTTTTTGTTGTGTGTCCTGCGCGCGTTCCTACTTTTCTTGGGCGGCAAAGAAAAGTAGGGCAAAAGAAAGCCGCCGGGAAAAAAGCTTCCTTTTTCCCGGTTAGTGTTACTATGGGACGACAGTACTACTGCGCTGCCGAGCTAATGAACTCCGATGGTTTTTAATTTAACTCTGCAACAGTTATTATGGAGCGATGATGGGTTGGGCGGTGAGGCGGCTATTGGCTTGCAGTTTGCGTTTGAAGGCGCCAAGGCGAACCCAGTAGGTGATGAAGCTGATGAGCCAAAAGAGCAGTAGCCATCTTATCATAGGTTTGTTTTCGTAGGGGGTCAGTCTAATAATAGCATCAAGGATGTTAAAGACCAGACTAATTGCGCAATATGCATAGCCTATAAAAAGTGTGGGATGCTTTTTTGTTGGTTGCCCACTTGCAGATAATTGCCGGGTTATAGAGTCGGATACTTGCTTTGTAAAGTAAAATTGAAATATCGGGAAGGCATAGGGAATAATGGTAAGCCATACAAGCGCCGGTTTTGTCTTCCGATTTTGTGGTGCTTCCAGACATAATATGCGGTATTGAACAAGTGTAAAAAACGCACTGATAATTGTGCTGATAGTCCAGCCTATTATGTTGGAAGTTAAAGACCTTGGTGCGGCTGTGAGCATAACAGTCATACAGGTTATCGGCATAAGGGTATCTATTTATTATAAATGTATAATAATGATACAGAATAGTAAAGGCCCCATGTGGGGCCTTTACTATAAATAATAAGCTTATTTCGTTTAGAATATACCTAAGAACTTGTGTTTCTTTTTGGTCTTTTTGTCTTTGTGGTCGTGCTTGCCGTGGGCTTTGTCTTCTACCAGGCGGAGGCTGAGGAGGTGGATGTCCTGGTCGGGGCGGTCGTTGCGGTCGCGGGCTACCTGGCTTATTTTGTCTACTACGTCCATGCCTTCTACTACTTCGCCGAATACGGTATAGCCACCATCCAGGTGTGGTGTGCCGCCTATGGTCTTGTAGGTTTCGCGCTGGGTAGGGCTGAACTTGCGGCCGAGGCGCATTTCTACCATATTCAATTCCTTGTCTGTCCAGGTTTTGCCGGTGACTATATAGAACTGGCAGCCTGAGGACATTTTTTCGGGGTTATTATCACGGGCCATGCCTACTGCGCCACGCTTGTGGTAATCGCTGTCATTAATCTCAGCAGGTATGCGAGGACCATATTCACCATCACCCAGCATCTGGCCGGGGGCTGCGTGCTTTGAGTTAGGGTCACCGCCCTGTATGACGAACTGCGGAATGACGCGGTGCCAAAGGGTGCTATCGTAATAATGTTCGTTGGCCAGCTTTATCATATTATCGCGATGCTTTGGCGTGTTATCGTAGAGCATCATAACAATGCGGCCATATTCGGTCTCTATCACCACCTTAGTGCTCTGGGCAAAAGCCGAAAGAGTAACAGCATATAAAAGGCTGAAAGTGAGGAACAATTTTTGCATAATCGGGAATAATAAGGGATAAATATAACAATATCAGCGAATTTCCTGGCAAAGCTCTACCAAAACGCCGTTCGTGCTCTTAGGGTGCAGGAAACATACCCGCTTGTTGTCGGCACCGGGCTTTGGGGCATCGCTCAGCAGCTCGAAGCCAAGGGCTTGCAAGCGTTTCATTTCAGCCTCAATATTTTCTACCTCGAAGGCTATATGGTGGATGCCCTCACCTTTTTTAGCTATGAATTTTGCTATGGGACCGGCTTCCTTAGTGGCTTCCAGCAGCTCTATTTTGGAGTCGCCGGTCTGGAAAAATGCGGTATTTACCCCTTCGGTCTCCACACCTTCGGTCTTGTAGCAGGGAGTGTTTAATAGTTGCTCGAAGAGGGGAACGGAGGCAGCAAGCTCTTTAACAGCTATGCCAATATGCTCTAATTTCATTGATGAATAGCTTTTACAAATGGGAATATATAAAGGTATAATGACTTTTAACTCCCTAAAGTAGCACTTTTGATGTAACTTTGTCCTTACGAAAAAATCACCACTTATTATTTAATTATTGTATGGAATTGAAGTTGCCGATATATCTGGATAACAATGCCACCACGCCAATGGATCCGCGTGTGCTGGAAGCGATGTTACCTTATTTTGTTGAAAAATTTGGTAATGCAGCCAGCCGTAACCACTCATTTGGCTGGGTAGCAGAGGAAGCTGTGGACTATGCGCGTGAGCAAGTGGCGAAGCTGATAAATGCTGATCCTAAAGAGATCATCTTTACATCAGGCGCTACCGAAGCAGATAACCTGGCGATAAAAGGTGTGTATGAAATGTACGCATCAAAAGGTAACCACATCATTACTGCCACTACTGAACATAAGGCAGTGCTGGATACCTGCAAGCATATAGAAAAACTGGGCGGTAAAGTAACTTACCTGGATGTGAAAGCCGATGGACTGATAGACTTGGCTGAACTGGAAGCTGCTATTACACCCCAAACGATACTGATAGCCATTATGTATGGCAATAACGAAATAGGCGTGATACAGCCTGTGCGTGAAATAAGCGCCATAGCCCGCAAGCATGGCGTGCTGTTCTTTACAGATGCTACACAGGCAGTAGGTAAAATACCAGTGGACGTACAGAAAGATGGTATA
>JBQCEX010000132.1:0-3705 GCA_051959855.1 Flavipsychrobacter sp.
TCTGCTGTGTAGATGATACTGACTTGATACGGTTGCGTACTTCTTTAAGCTGTCCCGACATATATATTACTTAAATACTTATAAAATCGGTTGCAAAATTACGGCTTCCTGCCGAATATTGCAAAAAAGCGGGAACGATAATTACTTAACTTTATCGCAACCTTAAAAAGAGGATTTTTGCTTATTAAAATTGATTAATACCATATGTTACATAAGACCAAGATAGTAGCTACAGTAGGACCGGCAAGCAACACTTATGAAAAATTATTAGCACTTGTACAAGAGGGTGTGAATGTATTCAGGCTTAACTTTTCCCATGGCACCCATGAGCAACACCAGGAAGTAATAGAACACATAACCAAGATCAACCAGACCTTTCCGCTGAATGTGGCTATACTGGCAGACCTGCAGGGCCCCAAACTACGTGTGGGCGAGATAAAGGACAACGCCCTGATGCTGAATATGGGTGACGAGTTCTACTTCAGCAATGTGAAGACCGTAGGCACACTGGAGAATATCTACATATCATATCCTAATTTTCATAAAGACGTACGAATAGGTGAAAAGATACTAATAGACGACGGTAAGATAGAAGTGCTGGTAGTGGAAATAACTGAAGATAACCGCGTGAAAGTGAAAGTGACCTCGCCGGGCATACTCTCATCAAAAAAGGGAGTGAACCTGCCGGACACCAAGATATCTTTACCATGCCTGACCGAGAAAGACCTTGCAGACCTTGACTTCATCATAAGCCAGGACAATGTGGACTGGATAGCGCTCTCCTTTGTGCGTAAGCCACAGGACATCTTTGACCTGCGCAACATACTGAAAGAGAAGAACAGCAAAGCCAAGATAATAGCCAAGATAGAAAAGCCTGAGGCACTGGAACACCTGCGTGAAATAATACTGGCATCGGATGCTATAATGGTGGCCCGTGGCGACCTGGGCGTGGAGCTGCCGCTGGAGCAGATACCCATGATACAGAAGAACATAGTGCGCAAGTGCATACACCGTGCTAAGCCTGTGATAATAGCGACCCAGATGATGGAGAGCATGATAGACCGCACCAGGCCAAACAGAAGCGAAATAACCGATGTGGCGAATGCTGTGCTGGAAGGTGCTGACGCTGTGATGCTGAGCGGCGAAACAGCTATGGGCCAATATCCTGAGCTGGTGATAAAAACCATGGTGAGCATAATAAACGAGGTGGAGAAAGATGAAGTGGTATATAATAAGAACCTTGTTCCTCAGCCCCACTCACCATCCTTCCTGAGTGATGCAGTGTGCTACAATGCCTGTGAAATAGCGGCGGCTGTGAGTGCCAACGCGCTGATAGGTATGACACAGTCTGGGTATACAGGATTTATGCTTTCGAGCTTCAGGCCAAGATCTCCATTGTTCGTGTTTACCAAGACACAGGCGCTTGTGAACCAGCTGAGCCTGAGCTGGGGTGTGCAGGCATTTTTCTATGCGAATGAGGAAAGCCTTGACCAGATCATAAGCGACCAGATAAACTTTCTGAAAGAGAAGGGATTGATAAAGGACGGCGATGTGGTAGTAAATACGGGCAGCACGCCTGTACAGGAACACCTACCTACGAATATGCTTAAGATAACACGTGTACAATAAACAGGTGAATAACTTTTTGCTATGAAAGCTGATCAATATTTTTTGATCGGCTTTTTTTTATTCGTACAGGTTGGCGCAAGGGGCTAAGGTATAATCTGCAGAAAAAATTGCTGTTTTTGCGATTTTTGGCGGTATGCCTTTAGCAGTAAAGCTTTCAACAGATTGGCACAGGGTATAATTGGGTATAAAGGGTATAATGTAATTCAAAATTAAAAAGTAAAAATTAAAAAGGAGCCGTTCCCGCAGATTGACGCTGATACATGGCATCCTAGAACTGCAGATATTCGCTGATACATTTAGTGTGACATTTTTCGGGAACTTTTTGTTTGGGAGATTTTTCAAGGGAGATACTTTGAAAGGCTTGCTGCGGCTATGTTATGATACTTTTAATAAAAGTAACATTGATGGGCAACACTACGCAAAAAACTCCCAAAATGTCGCATTTTTAACTAGCTAATGTGATGAGTAGCTGATTAGCTAATGCCTTATGAAGGGTTTACAGTATGTCAAAGAGCGGGCAGGTCAGTTGATACCTATGTCGGCTGATTTGCTAAAGCAAGATACGATTACCAGGATGGCTGTTCCAAATTAAGATGTCCACATTTTTGATTAACGCGACAATGTGGTGAAATGCGGCAATGTGACTTCAAATGTTATTGTATCTGCCGTAATGCAATATCCAATGCGAGCGTGTTGGCGAGACGCCAACACGGGAGGGGGGAGGTTATTGCTGGTCATTCAACAGCTTATTATAAATACTGTGGTTTTCGGGATCGTGACAGATGAAGATGACGGTTTCTATGGTTTCATTTTGGTCGAGGAAGTCGCGAGTGGTTTGGATGGCTATCTCGGCTGCGCGGTCTTTGGGGAAGTGATAGATGCCTGTACTGATATTAGGGAAGGCTACCGTTTTGGCATTGAGCTCGTGCGCTTTTGCAAGTGAGCTTCGGTAGGCGTTTGCCAATAGCTCTTCTTCCTGTCGCTTGCCGCCATTCCATACGGGGCCTACTGTATGAATGACATAGTTTGCGGGCATATTGCCGGCCGAGGTGACCACTGCCTCCCCTACTTTGCAGCCGCCCTGCTGATTGCGTATCTTAATACATTCTTCCAGAATAGTTTTGCCGCCTGCGCGGTGTATGGCGCCATCTACACCGCCACCACCTAATAATGATGTATTGGCTGCGTTGACTATGACATCAACCTTCAGCTTTGTAATGTCTCCCTGCATCAATTCTAATCGGGCTCTCATATCCTTGTGCATTTATTTCCATTAAGTTACGAAAATGCGGCGGGATTGTGTATTAAGAATGTGGTAAATGTGATGGAATGCGATAATGTGATGATAAGTGTTAAACTGTTCTGCGTTATCATTATTTCTTAGCTTCAGAATAGTTTCTCAGCAAATGCGCCCTGAATGCCGCAGGGTCTCTTAGCAGAAGACCCTGCGGGGACGGAAGAAAAAAATGATACTTCCAATAATCTGTCGCAAATTGACCGAAAATTGTCGTTTGCTGCCCTGCTCGATGGGCCTTATTAGCTGCATCTTTGTCAAAGCAAATTGCAATAACAACAATGAGCAAGGGGGAGCAGCAACCACCAATAAAAACGGGCGATCCGAAAAGCCAAAAGAGTAGGAAAACACAAAAAATAAATCTTATGTCAGAAAACAAAGTTTCATTGCACAGAGTTATTAAAGCTTCACCTGAAAAGGTATATCGCGCCTTCACTGAGGCTACAGCCATCGCTTCATGGTTGCCACCCTATGGTTTTCTTTGCACTGTACACGATATGAATGTAAAGGAAGGTGGTACCTTTAAAATGTCGTTTCACAATTTTACGACCGGTAATGGACATTCATTTGGTGGTGAATACGTAGAGGTTAAGCCAAATGAGTTTCTGAAATATACAGACAAGTTTGATGATCCAAACCTGCCCGGGGTGATGACGACTTCTGTATGGTTTCAGAAAACATCGGTAGGTACAGAATTAAAGGTGCTGCAGGAAGGAATACCCGCTGCTATACCTGCAGAAATGTGCTACCTGGGCTGGCAGGACTCGCTGGACAAACTTATT
>JBQCEX010000133.1:0-4129 GCA_051959855.1 Flavipsychrobacter sp.
AACGGCAAATTTATGGTTAATCAAATGGTGTTGCGTGGTGCATCAGTTGTGACATCCCCTGGTCATAGCCGTAATACATACCGTAACTTTTTTCATCCACACCTTAGGTGGCAATATACCGGCATCAGATTGGTAAAATAAAACTCAGCAACTATGAATCAGTTTTTTCAAAACGTATGGAAAGGGTTAAATGCATCTCCAAAATACCTGGAGTCTAAATATTTTTATGATGCCACCGGTGATAAGATATTTGAGGAGATAATGGAATGTCAGGAATATTATCTTACCAATTGTGAGAAAGAGATATTTCAATTACAAACGGCTGCTATCACCAATGAGTTTCTTAATAGTCTGAATGAGTTTGATATTGTAGAACTAGGAGCAGGAAGCGCTATGAAAACCAGTTTCCTGCTGAAGTATATGGTGGAGCAGAAAATTGATTTTACATACTATCCAATAGATATATCTGCAAATGTTATTTGCAATCTTTCTAAAATTTTGCCAATAAAAATTCCAGGTCTTACGGTGCACGGATTGAACGGAGACTATTTTGATATGCTTGATGAGCTGAAGCAAATATCGGACAGAAATAAGGTTGTGTTATTTCTGGGGTCGAGTATTGGGAATATAACATTAGAAGAGACAGAAAGCTTTTTCAAGCAATTGCGCGCACATCTTTTGCCCGGGGATATGATACTGATAGGCTTTGATTTAAAAAAGGACGCAAATATTGTATTGCCTGCCTATAATGATAAAAGTGGCATTACTAAACGCTTTAACCTAAATCTGCTGCAACGTATAAACAAAGAGCTGGATGCTGACTTTGACATCTCTGCCTTTGAGCATAAGCCAGTATATAACGAAGAAACGGGTGCTTGTAAAAGTTATCTGGTAAGTTCCAAAAGCCAATCGGTACGCATAGGTGAAGTGGGCAGGATACAATTTGATAAAGATGAAGCAATCTATATGGAGATCTCGCAAAAATATACTGTGGACCAAACAGACACATTTGCAGTCAATTCAGGATTCAAACCGATACATCATTTCTTTGATTCGAAACATTGGTTTGTCGATACATTATGGCAAGCTGTATAGTAGAATAAATTTATTTTCGCCCAAAAAAGAGAGACGTGGTACATCTTTTTCAGCCATTGAAAATCAGAGATATTCAGCTAAAGAATAGAATTGTAGTTTCACCTATGTGCCAGTATTCCAGCGAAGATGGTTTTGCGAATGATTGGCATTTTGTGCATTTAGGCAGTCGTGCTGTAGGTGGCGCCTCGCTTGTAATAACAGAAGCAACTGCGGTGATGCCAGAAGGTCGTATTTCCCCCTTTGATCTGGGCATATGGAAAGATGAACATATAGAGCAGCTACAGCGAATCACAAGGTTTATAACAGAACAGAATGCAGTGCCAGGCATGCAACTAGCCCATGCTGGCCGTAAGGCCAGTAAAAGTCAGCCCTGGACCGGTGATAAGTTGATACCACCTGCTGCGGGCGGCTGGAAAACGGTGGCGCCTTCCGCAATTCCCTTCGATAAAGATTATGATCATCCTCACGAATTATCGATCGCTGAAATTGAAGAGATAATTGATGCTTTTGCAGCAGCGGCCGTAAGGGCTCTTATGGCGGGATTTAAAGTAATAGAGATACATGCCGCACATGGCTATCTTATCAATGAGTTTTTGTCACCACTGAGTAACAAGCGTACAGATGATTACGGTGGAAGCTTTGATAATCGCATACGCTTCTTGTTGGAGATAATAGATGCAATAAGGGAAGTATGGCCGGAAGGTTATCCTTTATTTGTACGCATATCAGCATCGGACTGGAGGCCTGACGGCTGGACCATCGAAGATTCCGTTAAACTTGCGAATATTTTAAAGGGCAATGCGGTAGATTTGATGGATTGCTCTTCTGGCGGTATAGTATCACATGTGAAAATACCTGCGGCGCCGGGCTACCAGGTGCCTTTTGCTGAGGCAGTAAGGAAAGGAAGCGGTATACTAACAGGAGCGGTAGGTATTATTGTTACGCCAGTGCAAGCAGAGGCTGTAATAGCGAGTGGACAGGCAGATGTTGTGCTATTAGCAAGAGAATTACTTAGAGATCCATATTTCCCACTAAGAGCGGCCAGAGAGCTAAGTTATGATATAAAATGGCCGGATCAATATGAAAGAGCAAAAAGGATTAAGAAATAAGTATTTGATTTTCAATTCCTTATTCGATTTGCTTAAAAAATGTTAAAAATTTACCCATCCTTTTTATAAGTGCTTTCCGTCTAATTCATTAACCTGTAGTTTATGACACAGGTGCTATGTTATTTGATCGCCCAAAACAAGCCTTTATGGGGAAGCTCTTGCAAATCGCAGTATTATATAGTGCTTTTGGATTCGTGCTAGACCGATCATTTATTAACTATCTGTTTTTGACCTACCCTGGGTCTAAGAGTGTATTGAACTTTCCGTTGTTTCTCTTATGGTTCGCAACGATTTCGCTTTTTTTAAGTAGCGCGTCATTATATGCTACCATTTTTAGCCGCTCAAATATCTACACATGAAACGCTTCAACATACTCACTTCTTTTTTTATTGGCGCAAATTTCCTTGCACTTTCTACAAAAGCACAGATGGATAGCTGTAACGTTTTTTTACAAGGCTATCACATAGAGGTTGGTATTAATTCCAATGGTGCTTATGGTTCCAGTATTATGGCGCCAGCGGGCTATCATCCCAAGGGCGGGGCAGATATGGGAAATGAATGCTATCCTGCGGCATGTACTCATGGGGGCGCCCTTGGCTTTGTGGCAGATCCTGACAAGGATGGGTGGACTATAGGAACACCTCCTTATTTTGGTGATTACTTTTTGCCGGGTACACCGCAGGAGGGTTGGAGCATAGAAGCAGATGGGGTGCAAGCTAATGCCTGGAATGGTGGCGGTGCTGGTTGCGGAACTACAGGATATTCTTTTTCCAATCCCGGTTTAACCGGTAAAAATGTTTCTTACACAAATAATATAAAAACTATATCCAGTGAGTGGATTGGAAGTTTTAATGGTTTAGGGATTACACAGGAAACATCGCTGGATTCAGATAATGTTTTTTTTACGGTAGCGGTTACAATTACAAATAACTCTTCCAAAACGATAAAAGACATTTATTATCTCCGTACAGTAGATCCTGATAATACACAGCCTGAAACAGGATCGTTTACTACTTACAATTTTATTCCCTATCAATTACCTAATCCAGAGAACAGAACATTAGTTTCTGCGTTAGGTGATATATACAAAAGAGCGTATTTAGGCTTGGGTACTTTAGATTGCAGAGCGAGATGCTTCTTTCTACCTCCCTTTGTATTGAGTCCGGCGACAGAAGATTTAGCAGCAATGTACGCTGAAAACGATACAATCAATTATCATTACCACACACATTCTTATGTGGATACAACTAAAATAATAGGCTATGATCCAATTACCGGGAAGCCGGTTTATGACATTGGATATGATTATGCATATAGCGATGCTGGTTTGGGGCTTGTTTTCTCGCTTGATAGTCTACAACCCGGCGAATCGACAACATTAATTTATGCTTATATTCTACGTGAAGGCGATATTAACCTAGCTCTGGAATCTACAAAACCTAAATGGCAAAGGGTAGGCGATAAAGATGGGTACAATTCCAAGCATACCTTATCAGTATGCAGAAATAGTACAGTGCCTCTTACAATAGACAAAGGCAACTCATACAAATGGACATGGTATGCATCTAATACTACTGATTTTAAGTCAACTATTGTAGTCGATTCTGTTATGGGCAGTCCTTTCTCAACAGATAGCACAGTGTTAGATTCTGCAATCGGTGCAATAACCGGCCTTGACACTAATCATGGGGTGACTATTAATATTGATATGGGATCTGTGCCTCGTACTTATGTGGCCATTGGTACTACCCCGGCATGCGTGCCCGATACGATTATTATGCACCTGGTGCCTGATATTACACCACCTCCGCAAACTACGCCAATCGTTTACTATTGCAAAAATGATCCATCGCCTAAACCTTTATCGGCAATTGGTAAAAGCCTGGAGTGGTATCGGAATAAGACCGATACTATAGGTACAAGCA
>JBQCEX010000134.1:0-3305 GCA_051959855.1 Flavipsychrobacter sp.
AAGTAACTTTTGTGGGTGATTAAGTTCTAAGGCCACTATTCTTAGAAAACAATCCCAAGTATTAACTATGTTATCTATCTGAATATTGTATAGGTGAAAAAGTTCTCTATAAATAGATCTTAGTGAGCGACGATTGCAATGAGATGTCGGCCTTATTTTCTTTAGCTCCGGTTTCTATATGTGGCAATGCTACCAGTAACAGCGGCCTTTATGTTAGAACAAGTTTTCGATTGGTTGAATGTATTGAACGTGAAGTTCATTTAAAGGTACATCTCCCAAAGGAAATATGCAGATTTATAAAGCGGTAGTATCTCCAAAAAGGCTACTTCTTCTTTTATGCTGACGGCTGTCACTATCATTACCAATTTCTATCATTCTTCTTTACACTTTTAGTATTCAACTTTATTGGGTATTGATTTTTGATTTTAAACCATCATATATATGAAAAGGATACTTATTCCGGTAGATTTTACCCCTGCCTCCCGAAATGCGAGTGAATATGCCGCTGCATTGGCCCGTGTATTTAATGCAGCGGTTTATTTGTTATATGTATATATGGAGCCGACGCCTGCCGTTGAAGTATCGGGGGTGTGGATGATGGCCGGAGCTGAACTACAGGAAGCGAATGAGGCGCTTGTCAGTAAGGAAGTAAATTTCTTAAAAGCGAAGTATGCCGTAGCCATTAGCGGAGCAGCAAAAGTGGGGCCTGCCGCAGCTATCATCACTGATACCGCAAATGAGCTACAGGCCGACCTTATTGTGATGGGTATGAAAGGTGGGAGCAGAAGTAAGTGGTTAGGAGGTACTGTAATTGCTACCATACGCCAATCGCAAACGCCGGTGCTGGTTATTCACGAAGAAGCCGTATTTGCCCCTATTAAACAAGTAGTGGTAGCGGCTGATTTCAATGAAATATCGGATGTAAGCTGCTGGAGCGTTTTATTTACGTTGCTGGAGCAGTTTGACGCGACTTTACGTGTAGTACACGTGCAGGGAAAAGGAGCAGAAATGGCCGTTGCAGAATTGCCAGGAGCTCTTCAGGTAAGGCGTTATTTGTCCCGGTATCCCTATCAATACGAGGAAATAGAAGACAGGGACGTAGAGCAGGGGCTTCTGAGTTATATCGGTAGTCATCCTGCCGATTTGCTGGTGATGGTAGCCCATCATCATACTATATTTGAGCGCCTGTTTGGCACCGTTCATACCCGTAATATCAGTTTTGACATTAAGTTGCCATTGCTGATTTTAAAAGATACGCCTTAAGGATTATTAGGTGACATTTTAGAATATTCCTTTTAAAAGCCAAAAGCAGAAATGCTTATTACCTGATAAAAAAATGTTTATCATGAATACGGCTGTTGCCAAACTGGGCTTTTATTCAGCTTTACTATCGTTTATTGGTGCAGCAGGGTATAGCATTGCACAGCTATTGCAGGTAACAGGTGCACTACGTTTTCCCCTGGATGCAATACTCATTTACGGATTTTCGCTTAGTATTGCCGGTCCTTTTATGCTGTCCATGCTTTCCTTACATTATACCGCACCAAATAAGAAAAGGATATGGAGCCATGCAGCGCTTCTTTTTTCAGTGATGTATGTTATCTATGTTACATTGAATTATGTGGTGCAATTAGCCACCGTCATTCCTGCCACACTTCGAGGTACTTTACCAGCGATTCGGGTGCTGGACCAAACACCTCATTCTCTTTTTTGGGATGTGGATGGCTTGGGATACATCTGTATGGGCATTGCTACTTTAGTGGCTGTACCGGTGTTTGAAAAAAGGGGATGGCAACGATGGGTGAGAGGATTTTTTCTTGCCAATGCCCTTATGACTCCGGTTATTGCCACGGTATATTTCTATCCGGTTTTCTCCACGGCTTTATTATTAATCGGGTTGCCGTGGGTTATCACCTGCCCTGGCTCGCTGCTGTTGTTAACCCTCTTTTTTAAGGAAAAGTTACGGGTGAAGGAAGAGGCTGCTGCATCTTTACCGGCACGTACCACTTTGGAACAAGCCTATTAAAAACGCATGATATGCTTAAGGATATAGGTGCTTCTGCAACGAACAGGCAATGGAGCAGCCTTTATCAAATGGCCGCCATTGCTGCTATGATGGTAAGTGTTTTTATTCCCATTCAGGGAACCATTTTTACGCTGTGGCCTCCCCCTGATAATGTAATGGATTGGTTTGCCTTGTTTCAAAGAAATAAATTCGTTGGTTTATTGGATATGGACTTGCTGTTAACAGCAGATTATATACTGCTGTTGTTGATTTTTTTAGCCCTTTGGGCAGCTTTAAGAAAAACGAACCGGTCACTGGCTACTCTTGCACTTGCTTTTCAGTTAGCAGGCACAGCCGCTTATTTTGCCTCAACGGCTGCTTTTGAAATGCTAAGTTTAAGCAATCAATATACGGCGGCAAAAAGTGATATGGAACGAATAATATATTGGGCGGCCGCACAAGCGGCGTATGCTAACTGGCAGGGTACGGCCTTTAATGTGAGTTATTTTTTAGGCTTTGTAGCACTGGTAGCCATATCGGTGGTGATGCTAAAGAGTACCACTTTTAGCAAAGCCACAGCGTATCTTGGACTGGTAGCCGGTATGCTGATGGTAGTGCCGCCTACAGTTGGTAGGGTTGGAATGGTCCTGTCGTTTCTATCCCTCATACCTACTATACCCAGGCTGATATTGGTTTACCGAAGATTGCTCCAATTAAGCAAAACAGAAAATGAGAATGAAGTAAAGGAAGAATCGAGAACCTTGTCTGCAATCGGGACTAATGAATGCTTAAGATATATAGGATATATCAGGAATATAATATGCCGCAAACGTTATCGGCTTATTAAGTTGTATCAATTCTCTATTAAAGCAGCCGAAGCTTTAATTTGTATCTACCGCTTTATAGGTAATAGAATAGTGGTTTCTTTTACTTGTTTTACCTTCTAATGCAAGAATACTGTTTAATAGTTTTACATAATATTTTATAGCATTCGGTGCAATCCGATTCATTGTATGTTATGAACATTTTCGTTCTAAAAAAAATCCAAACAAAAGAACCTCTATATTTTCGACCACTGGGTAGTGTGGACATTGCCTATATTTTAAGCTTCATGAAGAAGGTAAAAAACCATTTTCAGACAGCTTCCAGGTTAAATAAAAAGTCATAAACAAAAGATATTAATTACAGGAAAGTCCAAAGACTGCCTACCTGTTCTTTAACGACCAGTAATTTTTTCAGAAGTGCGGTTCATACGGGCCTTCCGGACTGCAGGAGTCAGGGCAAGAAAATCAGAAGTTGC
>JBQCEX010000135.1:0-4079 GCA_051959855.1 Flavipsychrobacter sp.
CTTTTTCAGCAAAGTTTGTTTTATCAATATCTATCACCAGCAGCGGCCCGTCTTTATATTCATCTATCCATTTGTTGTAAAACTCATTTAATCTTTTCAGGTAGTCAAGACGAATATTTTCCTCATATTCTCTACCTCGCTTTTGTATTTGATCTACAAGGGCAGGTATAGACGCTTTCAAATAAATTAAAAGGTCAGGTGGCTTTACTAATGTCTTCAGGTTCTGAAAAAATGATTCGTAGTTCTCAAAATCACGTTTCGTCATTAGCCCCATTTCATATAGGTTGGGCGCAAAGATGTACGCATCCTCATATATCGTCCTGTCCTGTATCACAGTTTCCTTTCCGTTACGTATCTCTATCAGTTGTTTCAGGCGGTTATTCAGGAAGTATATCTGCAGGTTAAATGACCATCGGGGCATGTCCTCGTAAAAATCTACCAGGTAGGGGTTATGCTCCACATCCTCAAAATGTGGCGTCCATTTATAATGTTTTGCCAGCTTGCCGGCTAAAGTAGTTTTACCGGAGCCTATATTTCCGGCTACTGCAATGTGTTTGGTAACAGACTTAGATGGCATACATTAAATATACGTTACAGACAGCACACAATATAACATGCTCTGTCAAAAAAAATTTATGTTTTAAGGGTTAATAGCCGACTCTTAATAATAATTTATTCCTATCAGCTTTCTTGCACCGTCTATGGTCTGCGCTGCACTTGCTCGTGCTTTCTCTGCGCCTTCTTTTAATATTTTTCTTATTTGCGCTTCGTCTTTTTGTAGTTCTGCAGCTTTTTCTCTTATCGGCCTTACAAAAGCTACCATATCTTCTGCCAGCTGCTTTTTCATATCACCATATCGGATGTTGCATTCATTAAAGGCATTTCTGAATGTATCCGTTGTTTCAGCTTTCGAAACCAGTTGCATCAGCAGGAACAGGTTTTGTATATACTCCGGCATCTCGCTGTTGGGTGCTTGTGGTCCTGCATCAGTTTTAGCCTTCATTATCTTCTTGCGAATGGTATCATCGTCATCAGAAAGGAAGATGGTCGCATTTACATTTTCACTTTTGCTCATTTTGCCGGCACCGTCCAGGCTCATGATTTTTACGGTATCTGCATTAAACCGGTACACATTTGGCTCAGGAAAAAAATCACCATAGCGCGAATTGAATCGTACTGCAAAATTTCTGGCCATTTCCAGGTGCTGTTCCTGGTCTCTGCCCACAGGTACTTTCACCGCACGATGTATTAATATATCAGCCGCCATCAGTACAGGATAAGTAAGCAATCCTGCATTCACATTATTAGGCGACAAACGTACTTTATCTTTAAAGGTGGGCACCTTTTCCAGCTCACCTTTATAGGCCAGCATGTTCAGTATCAAGTAGAGCTCTGGTATTTCCGGCACATCGCTTTGGGCGTACAAAGCCACTTTTTGCGGGTCAATACCGCTGGCAATATTCTCAGCCACCACGCGAAAAACATTTTCTTTAAGGTCCTTAGGATCAGGATGCGTGGTAAGTGAGTGATAGTCAGCCACGAAAAAATAGCAATTATAATCCTCCTGCATCTTCGCATAATTGTGAATGGCACCAAAATAATTTCCAAGATGCAGGAAGCCGGTAGAACGTATGCCGCTAACTACTATTTCTTTATTCATAGCAGCGCAAGATACAAAAACATCAAGAACAACTGTCGCCATCAACTGCATCAGGCTAACCATGCATGCATTAGTATCAACGATCATTCACATCGTTTTTGTGGATATGTTTATTTGGCCTCAGCTTCCAGCCATAGTACCTTGCTACTGACTGATGAAGTCACAGTTCTTTACAAGTTGGGAAGTATATGGTAGGTATAAAAGAATGCGATTATACCCAATTATACCTTTGGCAATTCCGCTGAAAACATTTACAGTAAAAGTTTTCAGACAAAAATGCTAAAAATGGCAATTTTTTTCTGAGATTATACCTTACTGCTTTTATCCGCTGATGTACGTTCGTTTAAGCCATTGTAAACAAACCTCAGACACTAATGGAATAATCGGATCAAAAGACTTGTCCACAGACTTTTATAGTAAGCTTTAAAGATGGGATGATAGACAACGGAATAATTTTTTAAGGATAATTGAACTATTTTCATAGTATAAATGGACTATTCAAAGCACGAAAATTCATTAAGTGACGTACACCAATCCGTAGACCCCTCGCTGGCAAAAAGCCGATGGAAGAGAATATTCTCCTTTTTTGGCCCTGCCTATCTGGTAAGCGTTGGCTATATGGATCCCGGCAACTGGGCTACCGACATTGCCGGTGGCAGTCAGTTTGGCTATCGCCTGCTGTGGGTACTGCTGATGAGTAATTTTATGGCATTGCTGTTGCAGTCTTTAAGTGCGCGCCTGGGCATCGTTCGCGGCCGCGACCTTGCCCAGTGCAATAGGGAGACATATCCACCCGCCATTAATTTTATATTATATATTCTTGCAGAAATTGCCATTGCCGCCTGCGATCTCGCAGAGGTGCTCGGAATGGCAATTGGTATCAATCTCTTATTTGGCGTTCCTTTATTATATGGCATACTGATAACATTGTTAGATACCATCCTGCTGCTTTATTTACAGCGTCTCGGTATGCGCAAGCTGGAAGCCTTTATTATTTCATTGATCTCTGTAATAGGTATCTGTTTCCTTACCGAGCTGTATTTTGTAAAGCCATCTGCTACAGAGGTAGCTGCGGGCTTTGTCCCGTATCTGCCTAATTATGCTGCGCTATATATTGCCATCGGCATCATTGGTGCTACGGTCATGCCGCATAATCTTTACCTCCATTCAGCCTTGGTACAGACAAGGAAATTCAAGCGCGATGACGCCTCTATAAAAAAAATATTGCGGCTGAATGCCATTGATAGTACACTGGCGCTCAACATTGCGTTCTTCGTCAATGCAGCTATTCTTATAGTGGCCGCATCCGCTTTTTACTTTTCAGGTCACAGACAGGTAGCTTCCTTGGAGGACGCATATAAACTGCTTACGCCACTTTTAGGCGACAGAAAGTTAGCCTCAGTGCTGTTTGCCATTGCACTCATTGCAGCAGGGCAGAGTTCCACCGTCACTGGCACCCTGGCAGGGCAAATAGTGATGGAAGGTTATTTAAGGCTACGTATAAACCCTTGGGTTAGAAGACTGATAACCCGCTTGTTGGCTATAATCCCTGCCGTTATTGTCATACTTGTGTCAGGTCCTGAAATGGTAGGTAACCTGCTCATATTCAGTCAGGTAATACTCAGCATGCAGTTGGCCTTTGCAGTCATACCGCTTATACTGTTTGTAAGCGATAAAACTAAAATGGGCATATTCGTTATTAAGCCCTCTGTTAAGGTACTTTCATGGTTGGTAGCGGTATTAATAGTTGTACTGAATTTTAAGCTCGTATACGAAACCGGTGCCGACTGGATAAACAACACACATAGCTTTGCAGTAAAGTCATTGGTTGTTGCAGGTGAGCTTGGTCTTTTAGTGCTGCTAAGTTTTACAATTATATATCCGTTCAAACAGCGAAAAAAAGAAGCCAATATCAATATCCATACAGAGCGAGAAATGGATATGCAGCAACTGCAATTGAAGCCCTTTGAGAAGATAGCCTTAGCGCTCGATTACAGTGACAAAGACTTTAAAGTGATACAGTATGCCATGCAGATGGCCAAAAACAATACATCCTTTGTCCTGATACACATCGTCGAAAGCGTCTCAGCCCGTATGATGGAAGGCCAGGCACAGGATTATGAAACAATTAAGGATCAGGAACAGCTAAACGCTTATATCAAGATCTTCCATGATCATCAGTATCGCGCATATGGGCAACTTGGTTTCAAAAGCCGGGCAAAAGAAATAGCCCGTATTGTAAAAGAAAACAACTGCGACTTGCTAATAATGGGCAGCCACGGCCACAACACACTGAAAGATTGGCTCTTAGGTGAAACTATTAATACTGTAAGGCATATCGTAAAAGTGCCCTTATTTATTGCCCGCTAATAATCATATAAAATAATATTTTAAAATAATTTAATTATAATTATATATT
>JBQCEX010000136.1:0-2487 GCA_051959855.1 Flavipsychrobacter sp.
CGTCGGCGAATAATGAGACCAAAAAAACAACCAAAAATCCTTTTATCAATCTGTCTGCAAGAGAACTGGAAATACTTCATTATCTCCTAAAAGGAATGGGGACCAAAGGCATTGCCGATACCTTAAATATTAAGATGAACACTGTTTCAACCGTGAAGAATAGAATATTTGAAAAAACTAAAATTCACAACATGAAAGAACTAATTGAATTAGCTACATTATACAACATCAATTATTAAGTACTGCCAATGCAGCGAGCCTTAGCATTTCTTTTATTTTGCCAGCTTTTTTTAACCTCTTCATTATTCTGCCAGGCGCAGGATAAGTATGATATTCAATATTTTACAGTTGAGAGTGATATAACAGGTGTGCAACGTGATGATAATAATGAATTTGTATGGATGGCTACGGAAAACGGTGTGATAAGATTTGATGGTTTACACTTTATACACTTTAATAGTGGTAACTGTCCTTTTATCAAACGTGATAAAATGAAGATGCTCGGAAAAAGTGAGAAGGGCGGCATATTTGCTGCAAATGCCACAAATATTTTTTTAATAGAAGATAACAAGCTAAAGCCTTACGAGAAAAACATTATCAATAACAGGGAAAATCTTTTCAATAAAATTACAAACCTTTATTTAGGCAGAAAGACGGTACCTAAAATACATTCTTACGATTTTGAAAGTAAGTTCTTTTCAATAAATGACAGTAGTTACTTAATACGAAAACAAAATACTCTTTATGGCTATACGGCCTCTGCTGTGACTCCTTTCTTTAAAAGGACACTAAATAAAGGAGATTACTTATTCAAGCTTGACGAGGATATGTACCTGCTAACTGAGCAAAACATTTTCTATCAATTCGACGCTATAGCAAATAAATTAACAAAGGTGAATGCCGACTGGCCATTGCTAAATAATATTAATAACAGGATATTGTTCTGGCAAGCAGGAGAAGAAAATACGATTTTGATAAGCGGAACAAATGCCTGGACAATAGAGCATTACAACCATGGTCTGAAACTAAATCTTATATGCTCTCAAGTGCCTACCGGTGCTATGATCAAATATGCGGAATATGATGAGAAAGACGGTATTTTAATATTAGCTACAGACAAGAAAAGCATTATAGTGATTCATTCAACCGCTACCATTAATTTACTAAAGAAAAACAATTCAAATCACAACGAGATTAACTCTTATTACGGACAGATAGAATTAGGCGATGGAAATGTATTGACTAATACCGGAGACATAATAGGCGGTAAGCCTACAGAAAAGATAAATTTAAATGAATTCGACTATAACAATTACGTTGTAAAAGATAACAAGATATGGTATACGCTTCACGATAGTCTCTTCAGTTATGATAGAGCCGATAAAAAAGTAAAATTTCACTTTGCAGTAAATACAGGAAAACATTTTGTGATTGCAGAAATGGACTCAATGCTATGCTTCGCGGATGTATTAGGAATTGGCTATTTTGATGACACTGCCCTGCACTATTTATATAGAAACAATAAGGATCAGGAAGAAAATGAGTTCCCTTCAATCCTGACCGCTCTGTCGCCTAATACCCTGGCTATAGGAAAATCCAGCGGTTTATTTTACTATAATTTACAAGCAAAGCATTTTGACACAATTCTAGCAACAAAGAATACTGTTGAAACTATTTGGCAAAATGGCAATTATGTTTTTATTGGTACGGATGGTGATGGCTACTACATATATAAACAAGGCGCCGAAACAAAACAAATGCCTCTGGATAAAGGAAATTATTTATTAAATGTACACTGCATTATACCGGACGACTATGGATATATATGGATGAGCACAGATCGGGGATTATTAAAGGCAAATAAAAATGACCTGATACGTGCATATGAAAAAGGCAACCCGCAGGTGTTCTATTATTATTTCGGTAAAAATGACGGGCTGGATGTACTAGGCATAAATGGTGGATGTCAGCCTTGTGCATTGAAACTGAAAAATGGGAAGTTTTCGTTCCCAACTGTAAATGGTCTGCTTTGGGTAGCTCCTGATGCACATCTACGATTACCGGAGGGGAATATTTTTGTAGATAAAATAACAGTAGATAATAAAACCGTAAACAGAGATTCTTTTTCCTACTATTCACTCTCTTATGACACACGTGATATTGCATTGACGATAAGCTTTCCTGCATGGTGCAATATTGAAAATCTTTATCTGCAATATCAAATATATCCGTATTCGAGCCGCTGGGATATAATTCCAATAAGAACGCCTGTACTGCATATCGGGAAATTGCCGCCAGGCAGCTACACATTACGCATACGAAAGTTAAATGGATTTGGTGCGAATAATTATACTTACAAGGAAATAAACTTCACTATAGCTAAACCATGGTACAAAACCATCAAGTTCTATTTGCTATGTGGGCTGTTGACAATTGGTCTTACAATTCTATTATTCAGGCTCATTACCCTACAGTATAAAAGACGGC
>JBQCEX010000137.1:0-12625 GCA_051959855.1 Flavipsychrobacter sp.
TGCATTGAACACCTCCTGCCCCCATCGGTTGAATACGCGGAACTCCAGCACTTTCTCAAAGGTGAAGCTTGCTACCTTGAATCTATCATTTTTTCCATCTCCGTTAGGACTAAAGGCAGAAGGCACATAAAGCCTGCCCCTATAATTAATATTCACCCTTACAGAATCGCTGGCCGCGCAGCCATCTCTAGCTACTCCGGTCACAATGTAGGTAGTAGGCTCTGTTGGCGATGCCAATGGATTTACAATATTAGGATTACTTAGGGTAGCCGCAGGCGACCAGCTGAATACATTTGCACCAATAGCTGCCAATTGAATATTGGAACCATAGTCAATAAGGGTATCGTTATTAACTATATGCACATTAGGTATTGGCTTTATATTAATCTTTGCAGACAACGTATCACCGCAATAAACCGAGTCTGTCACTACTACCTGGTAAGTAGTGGTGTCATTCGGTGATGCAATAGGATTGGCGCAAGTCTGGCAGCTTAACGAGCTCGCAGACTTAAATCCATTCTGGTACCATTGATAATAGAAACCGCCCTTTACATGCAAGGCTACCGATGTACCATCGCAAACAGACGTATCTTTAGGATTTATGCTATAATGGTGTACAGGAACAAAAATATGTACCGAATCCTTTACCAGGCAATGGTTACGCCCTTGTGTATATACCGTATAGCTGGCTGATTTTGGTACATATACTTCAGGCGATTGTACTATGGAATCACTTAAATATAACCCCGGTGCCCAAGTGTACCCAAAGTTGCCCTCAGGCGCCGGACAATATTTGAAGGTCACAGCCGGAATACTTTTATACATAACAGGAGTATATGGGACATTAGCTATATAGCCGCAATAAAAGGCATTGTAGCCGTAATATTGCACCATGCTGTTGTATGCAGTCGGGATAGTTGCTACATATACTTGCGGAAAATTTGAGCTGGTAGAACCATAACATACCTGTATCACCAGGTTTTGCGTAGTATCCCAGTTATATGGCGTTGAAAATGGTATATTCAAGATTCCGGCAGCCGGTATAGTGGCCGAACTCGCCGTATATTCCAATACCATGCTTCTTGTACTCAACGTATCTGCCGGCGACATAAAGGTACCTTTAGGCGTACAACCTATACGTACTTCTATATTTTTAAATGTCTCATCACCATTGCTGCCCCATGTCTGCAGATCCATTTCTCTTATGGTGCCGGAATTCATGCCGCTATTCATAAGGATCTTATTACTAATAATCCATTGAGTTTTATTCGCGCTGTTTTTAAAAGGTGTATAGTCTGAGTTCGCAAATTGTGGCTTTTTCCCATCGGCAATGGTTACTACGTCAGGTGTTGCACATATTTGCGGGTTATTGGTACCACAGGCAAGGTTGCTAATTGGCTTCCGGCCTCTTGCCTCTGCGTCAAGATTAGTATAGCCTGGTCGGCAAAGAATAGTGTCTTGCGCATAAGCTTTCACCATTGTTGTGGTATCAACCGCTATATAAACAGTATCCGTACTTACACATCCCGGGCTGCCATTGGCATGCACAGATACCCAGTATTTTGTTGTATTACCTAAGTTACTGGCAACAGGGTTACTGATAGAAGTATTGTTAAGATTAGTAGCAGGCGCCCACTGAATGGAATAATTACTCAGAGATTGACAAAAGTTAAATTTAGTTACCGGCCTCGAGCTTGCTGCACTGTTATCAAATGCATCATTTGGCCATGTGCAGCCATCAGCATAACCGGTACTGCAGCATGTAAAATTATCCCACGTAAATATCGTCTGGGTATTATCTGTCGGCACCAGGTACATATTATCACCATTAGGTGTAAAGTATGCCGAATTATCCATCTTTTTTGTGCTCGCACATATCTCTACAACCAGGTTTGAAACGCCATCCCAATAATATGGAGTACGGAATAAATAAGAATTCCATCCCTGTATTGTACCGATCATTTTACTTATATAAACAGTAGTGAAAGTATAGCTGCCGAATACAAAATATCCTGAATACCTTGTACTGGGCAAGAAATGATCGTCAGTAGTACAAGCCATTTTAATGGTAAAGTTTTTGAAGCTATCGCTTGATGTGCTTATTTTCTTAGCTACGTCAAATGCAATAGAGTTGATA
This sequence comes from Flavipsychrobacter sp., assembly GCA_051959855.1. GTDB lineage: Bacteria > Bacteroidota > Bacteroidia > Chitinophagales > Chitinophagaceae > SZAS-30. The sequence continues at coordinate 2,138 of JBQCEX010000137.1, forward strand.
TAGCCTGCACTCAACCCGGCTTTGTGCAATTCTTTAGCAGTATATATTATCTGCATTCTGTTACCGCCGGTGTAATAATACAATTGGTAAGGTGTAGGATCCTGTGGATTATCGCTGTTATTGCTACCAACAAATACATTTGGGTTACCCTCATCAATATTTTTATCTACTGAAGAGCCGGAGCATTTGCCAATCCCTGCCCCACATGCCTGCTCTTCTATATTCAGGAAAAGTTGTGCACTGCCACCCGGACATACGGTATCGGGAGATACTGAAGCAAAAATATTAGGTGCTATATCTCTTGCTATTACACGCGACGAATCGTTATACTTACATTTATTTACATCAGTGATTACAATGAAATAAGTGTTTGTTCCCAGGTTAACGGGCTTCACGGTAGGTCTTCTTTGGGTTGTATCACTCAGTGTGGGGTCAGGCGCCCAAACAAACGTATCGAGCTTACTGAAGTTTGGCTTTAATATAGCAGTCTGGTTCAGGCATATGATCTGGTCAGGCCCGCCATCATGCTTTTCAGGCGGAAAGACAAGCACTCTTACAGTATCAGAGTTTTTACATGCCAATGGTGTACCATCTGCAGTGGTATAATATACTACATAGGTTGTTGAGGTATCAGGATGGGCAAATGGATTAGCAATAACCGAATCAGTCAAATGATCCGCAAACCCTAAGCCATATGGTGCTGGGTGCGACCATCTGAAATTACCATCTGGCGATACGCCCGAAACGGTGAGTTGAGGCATTATAGAGCCGGGGCCGCAGTAGGCAAGGTCAGGTCCCGCATCTACTGATGGCAAAACATTTATATTCAGTGTATAGTAACTGTTAGCTAAAACACCCAGGCCGCCGGTACAGGTAGAATCCGTAACAACAAAGACAAAAGTATGCATGCCAATATCAGTGCCCTTAGGTCTCCACCTAAGTGTACCTATCAAATTGTCAGTTGCATATCCTGAAACAAAAAAGCCCGATCCCTTCGCTGCAATATCATTATTAGCATGTATTGTCAATATAGTACCTGCTGACGCAGTAGCACCAATATTAAAACTAAGTTCCGTACCAGGACAAACACTTATCGTATGCGTTGCCATATCATAAGTACCCCCCACTAAGCTCTGCGGTATGGTATCCATCACAGGTGGTGTCACCGTGCAAGGCTGCACATAAACTTCCACGTCCCGTTGGCAAAATCCTAAGCTGGCTTTACTATCAGGATCATATTTATCAGTTTCCATAGCAACAGCAAAGGCACCGTTGGTTTGCGGCGTAACCGTAGCTGTACCGGTATACCCGTCTACGTTATACGGGTCCGAAGCTGAACCATCAATCGGGTAAAGAGCATAACCTATGGACGGCAAAATGCTACCTCCTTGCAGACAGTCCGAAGCACGCCACGGATTTTTATTTATTGTGTATAACGAATCGCCATTAGGATCAAAAGGTCCCGACGGAACTACATTATGCTGATTAGCACAATAGGTAAAAACCGGCGGCATCAGGTAGCGGGGAGAGCTTGTATTATAGTTGTCTCCTGTATTATTTATACCGCATCTCACATCTATAGTGGTGGGTAATAAGAGCGTAAGGTTTTTTATTGCAGAATTCCTGTAGTTAGCCTTGCTCCACCAGCCAAACTCCCAATCCGCACATTGTCCATATGCTGAGATATCCACCGTATCATAATAGATCGCTCTGTAATATCCCGGTATAGTGCTCGCCGGATCTGTACATGAGTTCCCGGCACGAGGGCAAGATACAAGTAACGTATCGCAGCTCCTGAACTTGAGCGATTGAGTGACTGGTGATGGCTTACAAGTATTGGACGCATAACATATATCTTCTGTTGCACCAGGCCCTATTGACAAATCCGGAGCACCTTCTGAACAGGCGTGATAAACAATTAAGGTTACTTTATAACGCAGATCTTTTGGCCCATGTCCCACATAATCTACATATATCTCCGCTCCTGCATATTTCGCCGCATATGTGCTGTCGCTAACACATAATAGCAAGGTGCAAAGTAAAGGCAATAGGCGACCCGATATAAATCTCGCGATCATATTTACAGTTTTGTAGGGTTAATATAAAATTGATAATTCTAGCGGAGCAGCGTTACATTTCCTTGTTTAGTTATTTTTTTACCTTTTGCAGTATATGCCTCAAGTGTATAGACATATACACCCATTTGCTGAGGCGCTCCATTGAATGTTCCATCCCATCCTGTATTCACATCCGATGTCTCAAAAACCTTGATACCCCATCTGTTGTACAATGCGAAACGCTTTAAGGTGGCGTTACCTAAATGCACGACTTTTAATACAGCATTAGGACCGGATCCCGGCGTGAAAGCATTAGGTACATTGATATACGAATCGTCTGATAGATAAACATTAATTGAATCAGTAGTTATACAGCCGGCCTCTGTTCTGGCCTGCAATGTGTATCGGGTATTTACGTCTGGTTTAGCTGTAGGGTTAGCTATGCCTGTACTGCTTAATCCTTGTGGCGGAAACCATTGGAAATATAAACAGTTGGTAAGTGGGTTCATCTGGTATGAATCGCCGGGATATAACAACACAGAATCAGGCAAACTTACTAATGCAGCAGGATGCACTTCTACATGAACGCTGGCCGTATCATTGCAATGGTGCGAATTAGTGGCATAAATCGTATAATACTGGCTGGCAGTTGGCCATACATCAGGTGTAAGACTTAAACTATCGTTCATATAGCTGTTAGGCCGCCATATATAGCTGATTATTGAATCACCATTAGCCTTCAGGTGGGCAATATCTCCCGGACAAATACCTGTATCTTGGGAAACATGCAGGAAGTTAGCATTAATGACACTTATTATGGCAGTGTCAGACCCTGTACAACCTGCTGATGTAGTAGCGCTAAACACAACAATGGTAGTAGTTGTTGCTTTAAACAAGGGGTTCAAAACGTTATACATATCAAAGGCAGAATTTGGACTCCAGTTATAGCTATAACTATTTCCCGAAGGAATGACAGAGCCAGATAATCGCACAGTATCGCCGGAGCAAATAGTTTTGTCTGCACCGGCATTAACCAATGGTGTTGGTTGCATTATTACTGTAAATGAGGCTGCGCTGTCTGGACAACCTACGTGTTTTGCAATCACCGTATAAGTTCTTGTTGAATCAACTGTAATTATCGGGTTAAGTATATTGGGGTTAGACACACCATTAGTGGGCACCCAGGTATAACTATATTCAGGATCACCTGTTGCATTTACAATGATTGGTGTATTTCTGCACACTGATGTGTCCTTGGTAAACAGCTGGAAATATTTCAACGCTTTCACATTAACAGTATCAACCGTTTTACATCTTGCCACGCCGGCATAGGTAATACCAACAAGATATTTCATTGTACTGGCAGGTGTAGTAAACGGATCGGATATTGTACTGCTACTCAGATATAAAGAAGGCGTCCATGTAAAAGCTGTACTTACAGCTGACGGTACCGAATCAGCAGTAACCTTTAATTGTATAGTGCTACCTATACACGCTGCTGTGTCTATGCGCTTGTTGTCCGGCTTCGGCAGTACTATTACTGTAACCGTATCTTTATTCTTATCACAGTACAAATTAAGGGTCGAGCGCACTGTATATCGCGTAGTTATAGTTGGTCTTACAGTAGTTACTGTACAGCTGGTGCAACTCATAGAACTAATTGATGAACCGCCAGGTAGTACATTCCATACAAATCCGCCTCCTCCTGTAGCAGTCAATGTTGCAGAATCGCCATTACATATAATTGTATCGTTGAAAATTTTTGTTACCGGCCATACATATATCGGTATCACAAAAGTGTTTGATATCGGAACAGGTATTAACTCACAATCCGAATCTTTAGCTGAAACGGTAAATACTTTCAGCCCAATATCTTTAATACCTGGTGTCCACGAAAAGCACCCTCTTACAGAGTCAGTGAGCTCATTCACATACGTTACACTTGGCTTAGTACTCGTTGTAAAATATTTGCTATTGTCTGTTACAACAAGCACTGCATTGCTATCCGAGGTTATATCAAAACAGAAATGCAACGGAAATGTGGCACAGGCATTTATTGTTCCCCCAACCATAGTTGCTCCAGTCAATGTAGAAGCTTCTGTACTTAATATAGGGTTCGGCACATTGCAGCCCAGAACCACCACTTGTATATCTCTCATTACGGTACCCACCTTCACCCAGCTACCTGAAATATTTTTGTATTCAATAACACGCACAGTTAACGCATAGGCACCTGTGGCATTGGGCGTAAATGACATCTGACCTGTACTGCTGCTAAAGACAAAGCTACTTCCGCATGCTAAGGGATTACTTGGCAATGAGAACCTGGATTTATATGTTTCATCAAAGGGCGGGGTACAATCACCATTAGATTGTTCAGGTATAATGCACTCGAAATATAATGAGTCACCATTAGGGTCAAATGCTCCGTTATTGTAAGTGTAAGGTATATTATCACATATATATGGCACAGGCTTTACCGTAAAATATGCTGATGAGTTTCCTTGGTCGTCTTTGTTATTTAATGTAGCCTCTACGTATAAGTATGTTAAACCTGATGAAATTAAGTTATCTGCATCATTTCGGTTCCCTTCAGCATGGCAAAAGGTCCAATGGTCGCAACGCGATGGAAGTGTCACAGTTTTGGTATACCACCACTCCTGGTAGCCTGGCACTACACCTCCGGCGCAGGTTGTAGGTCTGCCAGGACATCCTTCCATTACCTCAGTACCATTATCTGCCCCACCAATTATTTTAAAGGTTTTAGTAAGATATACTACATTGCTATACCCATCACAGTTATTATAATAGCAAAGTGGCACACTGTCCGGTGCTTCAATCCCTTTACAATCACGGTAAAAGTGATAAGTAATATCATACGTTGAGTCTTTCAGCCATGTGTATGTAATTTCTGCACCGGCCGCATGAGTTGCATGCGCTTTAACTGAAACAAGAAATAAGGAGGACAAGAGTAAACAAAAAAAGGGTAGAAACTTTTTCATGGTCTTTTATTTTAGAAAAGCTAAACGAACTTTATATGTTCGCTTTATAGACCATTTAAAATATTTCTTTGGTTGGGCAGTTTTTTAACCCTACTTACTTATATAGATTTAAAAAACAGATGAATTTTAATCAACAATTAATAGCAATAACCAACAATTTGCCATTTAGTCAATAAAAAAAGTTTCACTTTTTTTTTTAACATTATTTCTGCAATACAGAATCTGTTTCATGAAAAAAATGATGGTCATCTGCCAGCTCTACTTGCTTACGGCTGGGCAATAAAATGAGACGCAAAGTCGTATCATTAGTAAAGTAGCTGATCGCCCATTCTATAAATATGATTAGCTTATTCTTCACACTTAATATCAGCATCAGGTGCAGAAACATCCATGTCAGCCATGCAAACACTCCCTGAAAACTAAAGGACGGTAAATCAACTACGGCTTTTCGTTTACCTATAGTTGCCATCATTCCCGGGTTCTTGTATTTGAATGGTTTTAACTGTTCATTGCGCAAAAGCCGTTGCATATTAACTGCCAGATTTTTCGCCTGGTTTATGGCAACGTTCGCCAGCTGCGGATGCCCTTTAGGCCATTCCGGAGTTTCCATATAGCAGACATCGCCTATTGCAAATACATTGGTTATACCGCCTACTCTATTGAACTCATCCACTTTTATTCTGCCACCTCTTACCATCACTTCTTTGGGAATACCAGAAGGCACACTAGCCTTTACTCCGGCTGCCCATATCAGTGTTTTGGTTTTTAGTGTTCTGCCGTCCTTAAATGTTATTGTGCTGCCATCATAGTCCTGCACCAATGTATTAACCAGCAGTTTCACACCTAATGTTTCCAAATACTGCTGAGATTTTTCCTGCGATGCTTGGCTCATATTGGCCAATGTAGTGTGTAAGCCTTCCACAAGGTATATGTCCAGCTTGCTGAAATCCATATCAGGATAGTCTTTAGGCAAGACATTTTTCTTCATCTCCGCCAATGCTCCTGCCAGTTCCACACCAGTCGGCCCACCACCGGCCACCACTATATTCATGATGCCTTCTATATCACCTGGGCCTGCATTTAAAGCATCTTCAAAATTCAGCAATATTCTATTCCTTAATGCTATTGCATCCACAGTCGATTTCATTGGGAAAGCATACTGCTCTATATTTTTATTGCCGAAAAAGTTGGTTGTGCAGCCGGTAGCTAATACCAGCAGATCATACTCAAAATCGCCTTCAGTTGTCTTAACAATTTGTTTGTTAGTATCTATTTCATCTACACAGGCTACACGTACATGCAGGTTCTTTTCCCCCTGAAATACCTTACGCAATGGAAATGAAATAGCACTGGGTTCTAATCGTGCAGTCGCCACCTGATAAAATAGAGGTTGAAACTGGTGAAAATTATACTGGTCAATTAATATGATCTCGTAATCCTCATTCTTTATTCTTCTTGCCAATTGCAATCCCGCAAAACCTGCTCCTAAAATAATTACACGGCGCTTATTCATAGAATGAATTTTAAAATACAAAGTTAGTTACCAGTAATACTCTAAAAACCATTCCTTCATAAATAATAGCACTACCGCTATATACAATTAGCATAAAGCCAGGTCTGGAGGTACCATAAAAAACTAATAAGCAATTATTTTTGCATTGCTGCATTGAACGCCTTAATAATACATATTCAGGTGTAGAGCGAATTCTACAGGTAAAATAAGTATAAAACGAAAGGGCCGCAGCGCAGCTGCAGCCCTTCATTTATTATTTATGAGATGATTACCTGGCTATATTTACAGCTCTCAATTCACGTATCACAGTCACTTTTATCTGACCTGGGTATTGCATTTCTTTTTGAATCTTGTCTGCTATTTCAAATGACAAACGATCGCTGTCAGCATCGCTCACCTTTTCTGCTTCTACTATCACGCGTAGCTCACGGCCTGCCTGTATAGCATATGCTTTTTCTACACCATTATAAGCCATAGCAAGGCCTTCCAGGTCTTTTATACGCTGCAGGTAGCTCTGCATCATTTCACGGCGTGCACCGGGGCGCGCACCGCTTATAGCATCACAAGCCTGCACTATAGGCGATATGATGTAGCTCATTTCCATTTCGTCATGGTGTGCGCCAATAGCATTTATTACAGCAGGGTGTTCACCGCATCTTTCAGCTATTTTAGCGCCTAGCAGTGCGTGGCTCAGTTCTGTTTCCTCATCAGGCACTTTACCTATATCATGCAGCAGGCCGGCACGTTTGGCAAGCTTTACTACTTTCTGCCCCAGGCCTAATTCTGCAGCCATAATAGCGCAAAGATTAGCCGTTTCCTTGCTGTGCATCAGCAGGTTCTGGCCGTAAGATGAGCGGAAACGCATTTTACCTACCATGCGCACCAGGTCTTTATGTAGGCCATGCACACCTAGTTCTATTATAGTGCGCTCTCCTATTTCCATCACCTGCTCTTCCAGCTGCTTCTTGGTCTTTTCTACTACTTCTTCTATACGGGCAGGGTGTATCCGTCCGTCCTGTACCAGGCGCTGCAGCGACAAACGTGCTATTTCACGGCGCAGTGGGTCAAAACAGCTTAGTACTATAGCTTCAGGGGTGTCATCTATTATCAGGTCCACACCGGTAGCTGCTTCCAGCGCGCGTATGTTACGTCCCTCACGACCAATGATTTGTCCCTTTATTTCGTCACTTTCCAGTGTGAATACAGTTATCGCATTCTCTATTGTCTGCTCGGCAGCAGTGCGCTGTATGCTCTGTATAATGATTTTCTTGGCCTCTTTGGTAGCATTTACCTTAGCCTCTTCCATTATCTCTTTCACATGGGCCATGGCACGAGTACGAGCTTCTTCTTTTACCAGCTCTATCAGTTCAGCCTTAGCTTCTTCAGCAGAAAGATTAGATACCTTTTCCAGGCGTTTAATATGCTCTTCCTGGTGGCGCTCCAGTTCTGTGCGCTTAATATTTACGATCTCTACCTGGCGGTCAAGATTTTCTTTCAGTTGCTCGTTTTCCTGAATTTGGCGCTGCAGGGCTGAATTTTTGTCATTCCAGCTTTGTTGCTGTTGTTTCAGACGGTTTTCGCTTTCGGCTACCTTCTGGTTGCGTATCAGCACTTCCTTTTCATGCTCACTTTTCAGTTGCAGAAAGTGTTCCTTAGCCTCCAGTATTTTCTTCTCTTTTAGTGTTTCAGCAAGATGTTTAGCGTCTTCTACTATTTTTTTAGCCTGTTGCTCTGCGTCGTCTACTTGTTGTTTGGTGTTTTTAGCAAAGATTACCTTACCTAAAAATATACCTATTAATATAGCTGCCACTGCGACAATGGCAGCAATGATTGTCGAATCCATAATTGTTGTTTGTAGCTTTTATCTTATAATTATTCATTAAATAAAGGCCCTTATATATAATACTAAATGATAATTTTTGGGGCTTAAATTAGACTTGCTAAGTTAATAAGATTTTTGTTAAAAGGGAATGAACCCTCACATATAGACCTGCATAATGTGAATATCAGCACATGTTTTAATAATTTTAGTTACATAGATGCGCCGCTAAAGCGTAATTTCGGGCAGATTTTAAACAATGATTTTAGCTTATTCCTTTTGCAACGTCCCTGTAATGCCTATTCGCAGTGAGCCTTCTCATAAAGCAGAACAGGTTAACCAGCTCCTTTTTGGTGAAAGGGCCGAAGTTTTAGAAGTAAATGATAAAGATTGGGCACGCGTCAGGGGCGAATGGGACGACTATGAAGGTTGGTGCAAAATATCCCAGCTAAGCTTCATTACACAAAAAGAATACAGGAAAGCTATAAGAAATCTCTGCACTAAGCATACGAATAAATTAATATTTGAAGACAGCGAGATGATGCTGCCTATGGGTGGCGAACTCTTTGGCTTGAAACGCAGCAAAATATTATTGGCCAATAAAGACGGAAAATTCAAAGGCAAGAAGTTAAACGTAAAGAAAACTGAGCTCAATTGCAGCAACCTGCGCGACTGGGCTATGCAGTACATGCATGCTCCCTACCAGTGGGGCGGCCGCTCCATACTGGGTATAGATTGCTCAGGCTTAACGCAGATGGCTTATAAAATGTGCGGCCAGCGCATTCCTCGTGATGCCAGCCAGCAGGCTATGGAGGGTGAAGATGTAGATTTTCTGCAGAGCAGCCGTTGCGGTGACCTCGCTTTTTTTGACAATGCCGAGGGAAACATAGTGCACGTAGGCATTATTCTCGATAATCAAACCATCATACATGCAGCCGATTCTATTGGCCGTGTGGTAATAGATCGTATAGATCAGGGTGGCATTATCAGCATACAGCTAAAGAAGCGCACACACAACTTGCGTGTTGTAAAACGCTATTTCTAATTTTAATATTCCTGCCCTTTATAAAAAATGCGGAACATGTTCTGACCTATCTGGTATTTAAGCACGTCATAATCCAGCTCCCAGTTTTCAATATCTGCATTGGTCACATCATATACTTCACCTTCCGAGAACATGCGAAGAGTATTAGTATTATTTACGTAGGCCAGTGAGTTGTACTTAATGACAATACCTGTTGGGAAATAAGTTTCCATATCAGTGATATCACCTTTATAGAAAACTTTCAGGTAACCGCTTGGGTCTTTGAATGCAACAATGTTATCACCTACCATCAGCGCAGCAGGATTAAAATAACCTACATTCCGAATACTGTCTTCATAAAATATTTTGAAGTATCCATCATTCGATACATAGGCTACAAGGTTATCACCTGCTGTATAGGTCTGGGGTGGATAATCATCTATAACAAATGTTTTACCCTTATGAAATATCTTGAACTGCCTGTTCGCATCTACATACGCAACGGTATTTCTGCCCACGCTGAAGCTGCTTACAGGATATTCTTCTTGCGGTATAATCCCTCCATGATAGAATATGCGGAATTGATTAGCAAAGTTGTCGTAAGCCACTATATTATCAGATACTTTCACATTCGCCAGCACACTGTCAGGAATAAAGCTCTCAACAGTATACGTTTGACCGTTGTAATATACTTTATACTCACTCCTTTGCTCATCAAGATAAAGCAATACACTATCCCCTAAGTAATAGGTATTACAGATACCGGCCAGCATCTTGGTATTGCCCCTGTCAAATACATTCAGCTGCTTTGCATTCAGGTACATCACCAGGTTGTCCGTAACATCATAGCTGTTAGTAAAGCCGGGATTGATGGTTCTTACACCACCATTATAATAGATCTTAAATGAGTTGGAATTATCAATATAAGGAATAGCGCTACGCCCTATTTTCATGCTGGTCGGAGGCAGGTAATCCACTTTGTGAATAAGCCCCTTATCCCATACCATTACTTCATTTTGCAGGTCGGTGTAAGCGGTTAACGGTTGAGCCATAGCATTACAGGACAATGACAG
>JBQCEX010000138.1:0-8821 GCA_051959855.1 Flavipsychrobacter sp.
AAAATAAGCCTATAGCTGCCAGCCAAAGTAAAAGGGGATACATAGTACTGCTTATCATGAACATTGCTGATAAGCCCTGGAATGTTAATATTATTTCGTTGGCAACTACCGCTGTAGTGAATGTCACAATGCTGAACCTAACCGTTCGCCTGGTTGGCGCTAAAACACTTATTTCAGTCAAATATGCCAGAAGAAATAGCGTAATAAATCCCAGCATTACCAGGTGCAGGTAGGCAATTATCATTGCCCTGTCACCAAAAACTTTATTACCGATCGCAGGAAATATCAAACCTATTTGCACCATCGTTTTTATAACAAACGCGATCATAGCCAGCAATCCGATTTTTCTTGTGAAGGGGAATAAGCCTTGAATGGCAGATTTCGCTGACATCATTGCGATAACAAACTGGGCTATCGTAAACAGTAATGTAATACAACCTATAATAGCAAACGCCTTTACAAAAAAGTTGGTGAAGTGCCATAAATAGGACAGACATAAAGTGGGTAATACCGATATTGATAATATAACGGCAAACCTGCTTAACTGCAGTAGCGCAACTTCAGAAAGAGACTTGCTGAGATAATTGAATAGCAGCGCAAATACTGCCAAGGTAAAAAAGCCATTATACTGCAGGTGCAGGTAAGTATAAATGGCATCGCGGTAAAGCAATGTATTTACCGAATGCGTAGCCATTACATAGGCAAGGGTAAATGGTCCAACAGATGAAAGACATAATGAGGCCAGAGCTACGAAACATAATATTACTGTTGCCTTATGCGCCTTGATTGTAAAAAGATCATTCAAAAAAATCCATGTGTAATAGTAGGACGCGAAAATAAAAAGCGTAGAAAAAAGGATGGAAACAAATCCATATCCTTCGAACGGGAAGCTAAACAACATGCCCACTGCAGCAGCCAGTAGCGCTATTAGTCCAATTTTATACTTTTTATTGAGACTGAAATCTGCAGGTAGTATTTCATAGGTCATTAGGGTTAGCAAACACAAGGTTATCCATCCGCCAAATGCGAAATGGGAATGCGCATGCAAGAGATTTTTAAAATCTATGCCTGGTATTGAAAAAAGGATCTTGCTTCTTAGTAATAAGCCCAACAATGCTACTATACAAAGATTGACCAGTGATATTGTCAACCATACGTTTCGCGTTTTTTTCACCTTGTCATACAAAAGCATAAAAAGACCTTTTTATCCTTATTTTTTTAAAATTTTATTCAGTCCTGAGAAAGCCCTTTCCTTTCTTCAGCTTAGCCGCCATTACTTCAATAGTTGCCTCTTCCAGCATTTTCTTTATGCCTGCCCTTATGCCCTTAAACCTATCATGTAAGGGACAGGGCTCTTTTTCTGAACATTCCTTCAGTCCTAGTCCGCAGCCGGTAAACAACACATTGCCATCTATAGCTGATACTATATGTATTAATGTTTTTTTCGATTGATTTTTATCAAGGTAGAAACCACCATTAACCCCTTTTTGCGAGCTAATGATCTTATTTCGTGTAAGTACCTGGAGAATCTTGGCTGTGAAATGTTTGGGAGCTTCTATATGGTCACATATTTCGTCAATGCCCATTTTTTTATCCTGGCTACCTTCCGCAGCTATGTATATAGCTGCCCTTATTGCATATTCACAAGATTTTGAAAACATATCTACGGTTTTTTTGCCCAAAATTCGTCACTCCATTCAAGCCTGTTATTCATTGAATGGTTTTCAATATTTATTGCTGCTTCAATAAGTAAATTGTTGGGCACATTTTGTTCAATATAATTAAATAGTTCTCTTTCTTCAAATCGTATATGACCCTGTAACAGCTCAACTAATTCCAATAGGTTAGTTGCATTAGGCCGCATCTTAATTTTATTAATTGTAGCTCTAAGCTCGCTATGCTGCAGTTCTGCATTTATGCGTAGTTCATTTTTAACAGGCAATAATGGAAATAAGAACTGCTCTTCAAGTTTAAAATGATTTTCGAGATTCGACTGATAAAAGAAATCAACATAATCAGCTATTCGCTTTAGCTCAATGCTATTGCTCAGTCCGGTCTTTATTTTCCATGCTAATAAAAGCCCATCATGATGTTCTCTTGAAAGCTGTGTTAGCTCCTTGCTTCTCTTTATAGGCGTTGGCTGTCGCATTTCACTACATTTTCATTGTAAAGCTACGAAGCATTTTAATAAAAGACAAAAATGTCTTTTATTAAATATCCTGCTCTGCCAATATTGGTTCGCTGTATAGCTCTTTTTTGACCTGATTAACAATCTTTGCATTTAGCAATTTCAAATAAGTTATAGCAATACTGCCAATACTAATGGCTAACCAAATGCCTGTGAGTAAAAAGAATTTAAGTACAGTAATTACCGGTTGCATTATTTGCTGAAATGTGCTACGAGGATTTTCGACAGAAAGATATCCCTTTATAAGACCTGCGATAATTAGCGCTAATCCAAATACGCCTAAACTTATTTGCATATTCCAATATGCTTTATTTAATCTGTTTTTACTGTTGACGCGACTTCCATCAATATTCAGTACATACCCGATAGCGCCTAATAAGATCATAGTGTTGATTCCTATTGTTGCTATCATAGCATGTGCTACGGTAATATGTGTGCCATGCGTATAGCGATTGACCAATGGAACAGACATAAGCAGGGCGATAATTAAATTAGCAATTGCCCAATATTCTGAAGCTGCAAGAAAGCGATATGACATTATGTGTCTTAATCGTCTTTGCTCATCCAGGCTAGCTTTAAAGTTAATGATGATATTCACGAATATCAACAGCTCTGTCATGCTGATTAAATAAGAAACATTTCGTATCCATGATCCATTAGGTACATTATATATATGGTGCCCCCAATTGAACATTAAATTAGTAAGGCCCAGGAAATAGAAGAAGTATGCTTTTTTGTTTTCGGCTATGGCTTTATTCCCACTTATTTTCACCATCAGAAATAAGGCGGTGCCATATATCATTTGATTCCAGGCGCCCACCATTGCTCCGTTTGCCTTCCATTGTATTGTTATCTCTTTCAGAAAAGAAGACCTGAACCATGGAATTAACCATAAATTTTGTTCAATAAAGGTGAACAGGGAAAAGAGAATGCCAGTGGACCACATCCAGACATACAATGGCTTTCTCTCTTTTGATCTGAACAAGGCTGGAAAGTATAATGAAATGAGCACAAGCCATGCCATAAGAAATACCATGCTCAATACCGGTGGAAATTCCCAGTATTCACGACCACCAAATCTTTTAAATGCATAGCAGGAAAATACACTTAAGATGCCGATAACCCACATTATCATGAAGGTTTGTTCACTTTTTATACTGATAGGCACATCAGGAAATGCTTCATTTTTAAATAGTAGAATGCAACCGGCGGAAGCCGTCAAGATCCAAAATAGAGCTGACGAGACATGAAAAGGCCTCAATTGGTAAAACGGCAGACCCTTATTGAACGTCTCCGGAAAAATAAAAGCAAAGGCAGACAATATACCAAACAGCAATGTTACAATGAGCAATACCAATGCAGATTGCAGAAAGCGCCTATAATATGTGTTAGTTAAATACATTTATCTGTTTTGAACGCCCCACCAATGAACAAGATTTGCAGATGGTATTGCTTTACCACTTTTATCAACCCAAGCAAGAAACGCTACAAGGTCCTGAGTTTCGGAATCATTAAAATGAAAGTCTGGCATTTTCCCGGTGCCATATCTGATGAAGGTTGCAGCATATGATCTGCCCTTAATGGAACATACATTAGTCAGGTCAGGCCCCATATAGCCACCCAGGCCATACAATTGATGGCAACTTTGGCAATTCTTATTTTGCCACAATTGCCACCCGTTTGTTACTTGTACATCAGGAGCTGAAACAATCTTTCCCTCATCAACACGCATATATACCATTAAAGAATAAACAGTAAATGCCAATACCAATGAAATCCAAATTTTTATAAGCACTGTCGTGATAAAAATTTATTGCAAAGTAGACACGCAAGATGTTCAGCGTTATGAAAAGCATCATTCCTTTCGATGACAAGAATCATCAAAGTTTTATCAATATACCTTCTATCAAAATATAATCTTATCTGTTATAAACACTAAAAACAAGTCCTTTCATTCTGCAATGTTTACCAAATCGAATTCCACAAGCATACTCCTAGCTAATTTGTTTTCGTACCCTGATCTAACTATCTGAGTTTCATTATTTACAAAAGGGGATAAAACACTGTTTTAAAAAAGTAGGCAAACCTTGTATGGGCATCTAACTTTGACAAAGGTGGCTTTTATTATGTCTCCAAGGCCTACCGATTGTTTGATTAATCTACTGGTATTAACATCTATCTTTTTCATGCTAAAAAGTTTTATACTCTTACATATAATTTTGTGAGATCGTCCGGGTCCTGCATTTTTGTAAATGCTTCGTATGCTGAATTTCGTTTCAAAGACACATGCACAGTTACTGCATCTGAAGTTCCCGTGTTACACAGATCATAAACAGTATTTGAGTTAATATGCCGTAGCAATAGCATTATTCTTTCAAATAGCCCGGGTGTGTATTTCGTCAGGCTAAATGAAAAGCTGATCCTTTCCATGCTCAGGCTATCTGACGCCAGACTATATACATGCTCTTCTCGTTTTAAATAAGTGCGTTGCCTGTTAAAATCATCATCAGCAATTG
Organism: Flavipsychrobacter sp.; assembly: GCA_051959855.1. Classification (GTDB taxonomy): domain Bacteria; phylum Bacteroidota; class Bacteroidia; order Chitinophagales; family Chitinophagaceae; genus SZAS-30. The sequence continues at coordinate 4,705 of JBQCEX010000138.1, forward strand.
CGGCTGAGTTTAATAAATGTGCTATAAACTTGTCTAGTTTATAAATCCTTTTCATGTGCTATAGGTTATATCTGTGCTTATGAATGCACTGCTTGGGTTGAGGTTTGTGCTGTAGCCTGGGGTGTTACCTGTATAGCATCCGAAAGCAGGTTCAGCAGTTTTGCAAGACCTTCCGGCATTACAGATTCACTGGCATGCATTTCTATATCCATCATACCGCTTCTGTTCATTACAGAATCTTGCTTTGAGCTGCTGGAGAGATTCCCTTTAATTGTTGCATTCACCCAAGGCTGCAGCAAGCTGCCCGATCCGGCCGTAACGTCTATTCCTTTATCTGTAATTGTACTGTCGGTAACAGATTGTGAAACTTCATACTTAAAGCTCACGCTCAGCGAGTCTATACGAATATGGGGTATCGGCACTATAGCCAGCAAGGGTGCTTGCACATTTACACTTCTCGATTGATTGTCTGCTGCCTTCAGATCTGCACTAAAATCTACCGTTATAGGCTTGCCGTTTTCTATAAAGGACTGGATAAAGGATTGGGTAGCCTGTGCCGCCAGCATTTGGGCCTTTACGGCTGCTGTTAATGGCTGGGCTATTACAAATTCTAATGGCAGTGCCTGAAAGTCTGCAGCCGGGTTGATTAATTGATTGTCATTTGCCATAATATATTTTTTAAGATTTTGGTTTAATGGTTGCGCTTTGTGTAAGCGTTGTCAGTAGGCTATCTAATGCAGCAGGCACAGGGCTTTTACTCACTTTTATATAGATATCAATTGTGGTATCTGATTGTTCTGTTTGCTTGGCAGATGTATTTGATGATATTGTACCTCGCATATTTATCGGATCGGCTACCAAATACCAGGGGCGCTTGCCCGGTGCAGCTTTCTTCCCTGCTTCTGTTTCAACCCTTGATTGCTGCAACTGATCATGTTCTTCTATCTGCTTAATGTTCAAACCGAACCTAAACTCGCCGGAATCTATTGATAAGGCATTAACCGGCACAAGCGAAAGCGCAGGCACTTTTAAAATATAATCCTGCTCCTGATCATTTACACCTTTTGCTGAATACTTGAATTCAAGCTCGAATGGATCGTGCGGTTTACTATCTTCTCCATAGTATTCTTCACCTGTCGCTTCATTAGTTCCATCAAGCGATCTATGTGGATAACCTATTTGTAATAATAAATTGATAAACGATCGTGCAGCATGTATCTGGGCCTTAAACAAAGCATCAAGAGGCGCCAGTATAGCTTGAGAGAGGGATACGGCGGCCTCTTTTACGTCTCCAAATTGCGGGATATTATCATCCATATTCTTCGGTTTTTTAGGTATCAGGAGTTCAGGCCAAAGGCTGTTTTTGCTTTATTATAAAGTCTCAGCCTGTCAGCCAGATTAGTGTATCCACCATTTATTTTTTTTGTAATGGCTTTAATATTCTGTGCATCAGCGAGCGCATTTAAATTCCACGACCGCCATTCTTCGCACGCCGATTGTACTGCAAACTTGGGGGTAGCCAGCAGATCAGGATTAGTTATAAAATCAGTACCGGTTAAGTCAGACATTCGCCGGTAAAAGGACTTACCTGTTCCATTAAACCATCCCCTTCCTCTATATTTATACCCATCCCCAGATTCTGGATGGCCATTCCCCATCCTATCAGCATACACATAGTTTCCCAACTTTTCCGGGTTGTGTTCATAAGATCTCGCGGCTTCAATAGTATGGAATCGTGAAGGCCACACCTGCATTATTCTGCTTGCTGAATAATTCATATTTTCAGTTAGTTGTCGCAACTCACCAGTTTCTTCACTACCCTGGGCAATGAAAGCTGCAATTCTTAAAGGTGTTGTAATATTGTATAATGGCAGTTGTTTATTTAGCTCAGCCAGAAATGAGTTAAGAGAGCCTGATGGTGCGCCAGGCATAACCAAATGCATTTGCATCACCGATATTTCCCCTTCGTAGCCTTTGTTTGATGTGATAGCCATTTGTATTTACTTCTTTGTAGTAATACACGCAAGCTATCTAAAACGCCAATAAAAAATAACGTGAAATATTACCGTATTCTCCTCCCTTAAATTCTGAAAAGCATATGCTAAACTGATTTGTATTGCATTCCTTTTGCTCGCTATAAAGTGTGGGTGGGAAAGATTTTTTTCAAATAATACCGTATGTAAATATCGACCGAACGCAAGAGCTATACAGTTGTGTTGTCATAAAAAAACCTCAAATCTTTTTAGGAAATGAGGTTTCAGTATATTGTTTCGGTGCCCCAGACGGGAATCGAACCCGTACTTCCATTGCTGGAAACAGGATTTTAAGTCCTGCGCGTCTACCAGTTCCGCCACCAGGGCATTACCATCACACAAATTTACAAGTGTGTGCAAATAAAAAATTCCAAACCAATAAAGGCTTGGAATCTTTAGAGCGGAAGACGAGACTCGAACCCGCGACCCTCACCTTGGCAAGGTGATGCTCTAACAACTGAGCTCCTTCCGCGTCAAGTTTAAGAACTTTGGGATTGCAAATATATAGAGATTTTGTAAAAAACCAAACAGGTTTTCGTAAATTTTTTTCCATCATATTGCTACCTTTGAAAAACAGTATGGCAAACGGGCATCTTCTCTCTCTGGTACGCAAGGATCTGCTAATAGAATGGCGACAAAAACATACATTATTCGGCGTCCTGCTGTATGTAGGCGCAACAGTGTTTGTGGTATACATGATGAATAACGGGCAGCCGGAGCCCCGCACCTGGAATGCATTGTTTTGGCTTACGCAGCTTTTTGTGGCTGTAAACTCTGTTGCGAAAAGTTTTCTACAGGAGCATCCTAATCGCTTTCGTTATTATTTCACTTTAGTGAAGCCCACAACATTTTTGCTGGCAAAAATGATATATAGCATAGTGCTTATGCTCGTGATGACTTTACTGAGCTTTGTACTGTTCACTATTTTGCTGGGCATGCCACTAGTACAGGTAGCACTGTTTGTAGCCATTAGTGCTGTAGGCAGTTTCAGTCTTTCTGTTGTCTTTACTTTTCTATCTGCCATAGCAGCAAGAGCGCAACAAAATGCAGCATTGATGGCAATACTTGGCTTTCCGCTTGTGACGCCTGTATTGATGATACTAAGTAATCTTGCGATGAAAGCTGTAACAAACGTATATCAACCGGGATGGTGGACACTTGCATTAGTACTGCTAATGCTGGACCTGCTTGTACTGATACTGGGCCTTATACTTTTTCCCTTTCTTTGGCAGGAATAATAATATTATTCTTCGCTATCCTGTTTGTTACTTGCATCATAATCCTGCTCGTCCAGACCTAAGATGGTGAGCAACATATTGCGAATAGAGGGATACAGCATCTGGTGCATGTGACTCATGTGTTCAGGTATTTGCTCATGATCCATTGCAAGGAGGTATACTAAGGCTTCAGGTACCTCTAATGCTTCACATATCTTGGTGAGGTTCTTAGTGCTTGGGCGTTTGATACCTTTTTCGATCTGGGAAATGGAGGTAGGAGAAATACCTGTAAGCTCTGCAAGCTGTGATTGGGTAATACCTTTTTTAACTCTGATAGAGCGAATCCCTATTCCAATATTCATAGTGAAATGATAGTTTTGGCTTATAGCTGCGCGTTTTATATAGAAAAACTATACAATAAGCTGACCAATAAAAGCAGAAAAAAAGAACTTACCGCTGTTATTGGCTGCAAAGATTCGAAAGTTTTTTTTCGTGCAGAAATATTAAATTTTACAACGCTTACTTAAATGATAATGAAAGAGTATTACTGTTAATACTTCTTAAAACATTGAGTATAACCGAGATAAAAACCTAGTTTAAAAGTATTCTTCAACAAATTCTTATTCCAAATTCCGAATTACTATTTTTGCTAAAATTTCTAAGAAACGTATGCGCCGATCCTGGTGGAAAGTGCTATGTGTTATTTTCCTTGGCTATACGGTAACGGGAGGTCTCCTGATGCCGGTGCCGCGACTTAACATTATTAATGAATCCATCCGCAACCTGTACTATCATGTGCCGATGTGGTTTACGATGATACTGCTATTTACAGGTTCTTTTATTTATTCTATAAAATACCTGCGTGGC
>JBQCEX010000139.1:0-7927 GCA_051959855.1 Flavipsychrobacter sp.
TTTATGATATTGCCTGCTGCGTTGTAATTATTCAGGTAGCTGCTGTTTTGATAAGTTACAGAATCTGCAAAAGCTATCTTATAGCTTGTGATATCATTAAGTGCATCGTATTTAGCTATCGCCTGCGAAAAGTATGTATATACGGTAGTGTCCGGCGCTACCATCCATCTCTGCATAGTGTCATGCATCACCTGTGGCTTTGCAAACAATCCGGCATAGCTGAACATTGGGGTATTACCATAAGGATAGTTAAAAGCATAAAACATCATGTTGAAATCGTAGGCAGAGCTTCTATTGCCACTGTAACTCAAATGCACTGAATCGGTTATCTTATGAGGCATTAACGTGTTGTCCATTAGGCTTTCTTCTATCAACCTTTCCCGTGCAACGCCTGTAGTTTTCATTGCTACATGCTGTGGCTGCATTTGTAGCTGTAAAAGATTAGATAGTGTATATCTGTGAGCAAGGTCTGCTATTTTGATTGCTGTCTGTGCCTGCAAAAGATAAGTAGCTAAAAGTGTGGCAGATAGGAGAAGGATCTTTTTCATAAATATTCTTAAATGTTTGCCCATCTCTTTGACGAGTCTTGGTTTAGGTAAGTTAATACATTTGCTCGCCAATTCATAAACATTTTCTTGATATTTCTGCATAAAGTATGTATATTGGTTTATATACTTAATACCGCTTTATGGCAAATCAACCTAAACCTCATCTCCGGAAGACAGTCAAACTTACGGCTGCGTTATATATAGCTGTACTCGCTGTTTCATTGACAGTTATTAATGCATGTAAAAAAAGCACCCCTTCTAACGTTAATGTAGTCACTACCGGTGAGCTTAACAATAATAGTGGCCAGCTTGAAACAGGCTTGCTTACCATAGCCAACATTCAAAAATCCCCAACAGATAATACCATTACTCAGGTAATGTTCTATGAGCGCCAGGAAATCTTTAGTGTAGGCGATGCTACTATGCTGGCTACCTTGCAAAAAGCGTTTGCCAACAAGCAGCCTGTAAAGGTAACTACCGATCCATGGGCGGGGACTATTAAGCAAGTGACATTGCCAACCCAGCAGGAGATCAAATCGCAAATGCCGGTGAGAGCTATAGTTACTACTGTCGCTCCTATGCATATGGTAAATACGGGTACGCTGAACAGCGAAAACCTTAATAGCAGCGGCGAGGCGATTAATATGCCCGCACCTATGCCCGGCCTTACTAATGTAGTTCCTGATCTCGCTACGGCACAGCTTATGTTCACTTATTTTGCACAGCAGTCCTGCAATCTTAGAGGTACACTCACTATAGATCAGTGTATATCTTTTCAGTATGTTATTGATGGTTGCTATGCACGTGCGCATAAAATGAGCTGGGTCATTATGAACAAATACCATTACAGTGTAAAAAAGCTATTCAGCTATGGCAACCTGGCTGTAAAGGCTGATAAGTGGGGCGGCTGCTGCGTTTTTTGGTGGTACCATGTGGCTCCGCTAGTTACCATTAATACTCCCCAGGGACCTAAAGCTTATGTTATGGACCCCGGTATGTTTGATGGACCTGTACCTATGACCACCTGGCTAAAGGCACAAGGCAACCGCACCTGCAATGCCGGCGCAGCAGTTACTTCTTACAGTATACAGCCTGTTACTGCCTACTGGCCCAACGGCAGCGGGGGCTACGATGAAGATCCCGACTATTCCATGACCAATGGTACGCTTGTGAACTATAGTGGTTTAAAGACATGCCCATAGGTTGCACAACTAACTGTCGATCTTTATTGTTGACATCAAGTGTTTTGTTGATGTTTGTTTTAGCTTTCAGTAAAACACTTGCACAAAAGCCGCATCAGGTGCGGTGTGTACGCTATAGCCTTACAGTAGCAGGCATAGATACCGGGAAGAATGCTCAGTACACTGTCGTTACCTTTTATCAATCTCAGCGCTTCTATAAGTTGCCTAAGCATTCTGCAAAGTATCGTGCTTATTTTCAGCTACTTAGGCATTCGCAAAAAACCAAAACTCCTGTATACGTATATCGGAGGAGTGAGTACTCTGACACTATCATCAGGGTGGCTGCTGTGCCTGCTAAACGCTGACCTGATTGAGGTTTCCATGGTCTGGCATGGTTTTGTAAACAGCCTATTTACAAAAACAAAATCATTAACAATGTCAGAGTTGAATACAGCGCGGATACCCTTTAGGGTAAGGCTTGAAGAAGGGAACTTTAAAGGTGAGGCTATAGGCATAGGCGACAGTCTGAAGGATAATAGCATGTTTGAAGTGCATATGGAAGATGGCGGTTCATTTTTAGTAAAGGCTGAGGTGGACCTTGAGCTGCAACGCTATACATGGTCTTCGCATGATGAAAAGCCCGTTCATAAACTGATACCTTTTATAGGCAGAGTGATAGAAAGGTATTATAAGTCGCTGAGTGCATAGGGTCTGCTTATCCTTAGTGGTCATGATCCGGGGTTGTTGGGTTTATTCCTTTTAAACTTGTTATACTTTTTCTTACGCTTGCTTCTGTCGGGTGCTACCCATACTTCAGGTACGGGGCCAAACTCTTCAGGCACCGGAAGCTTATCTACTGCATGGCCGAGGAGCTTTTCGATGCGTTGAAACTTGCCTTGCTCCTTGTCTGCTATGAAGGTATAGGCGGTGCCTGTAGTAGCTGCGCGTGCGGTACGGCCAATGCGGTGCACATAGTCTTCGCCATCATTAGGTACATCGTAGTTTATGACCAGGTCGATATCCTCTATATCTATACCACGGCTCAGGATATCTGTAGCTACAAGTATCTTCAGCTTCTTGTTCTTGAAGTCTATCAATGCCTGTTCGCGCTTGCTTTGCTCGAGGTCGCTGTGGATTTGCTCTACGGCAAATTTGGCTTTCTTCAGCTCTTCAGCAAGGCGCTTTACATTTAGCTTGCTACTACAGAATATGAGTACGCTGTTGAACTGCTTCTGTGAGAGCACATACTTTACCAGCGGTATCTTCTGCTCATCGTACACTATATAGGCAGCCTGCACTATCTGCTCAGGTGGCTTGGATATGGCTATGCTTACCTCGGCAGGATTCTTCAGTATAGTATTGGCCAGCTTCCTGATCTGCGGCGGCATGGTGGCTGAGAACAGCAGGTTTTGCCTGCTGGCAGGCATGTGTGCTACTATGCTCATGATGTCCTCGTAGAAGCCCATATCCAGCATGCGGTCGGCCTCGTCGAGTACAAGGTAGCGGAGGCTGTCCAGCTTTACGTAGCCCATCTTGAGGTGGCTTATCATTCTGCCGGGGGTGCATATTACTATGTCTACACCGCTGGTGAGCGCTTTCTTCTCAGTGGCGAACAGACCACCATCACCACCGCCATATACCGCTATACTGCTGACGGATGTGAAATAAGAGATTCCCTCCAGCACCTGGGATATCTGTATTGCCAACTCGCGGGTGGGCACTATGACCATTGCGTTGATCTTGTGCCCTTCGTGCGGCTCTGTTATCAGCCTCTCTATTATAGGCAGTAAAAAGGAGGCTGTCTTGCCAGTGCCGGTCTGCGCGAAGGCTATAATGTCCCTGCCCTGCAGCAGCAATGGTATTACCTGCTCCTGCACAGGAGTGGCGGTTACGTAGCCCATGGCATCTATGCCTTCCATCAGGCTGTCGTCAAATCCAAATTCCGAAAAGTCCAAAATTGTTGTTTCTGTTTATGTGTATAAAGATAACAGAAAGTGGAGAGTGATGGGGTCTTTAATGCGTGTCCCCTTTTTTGTCTCATAGAATGTCACATTTGATGGGACTTTTTTCTTTTGGGACATTTTGGTTGGACTATTCTGCCGAGATGCTTGCTGGTGGCTACTTATAATGATTTTACAAAAAGTAACATTTGTCGCAAAAATGTCGCAAAATGTCACATTTTTCGGACATGGGAGATTTTGGGGTGATCCGGCGGTTAGGGTTCATAGTGTCAAAGAGCTTGGGCCACCTGCGTGGTTTTGCAAGATATGATTATTAACATGCGGTTTCCAAATTAAGATGTCCACATTTTTCAAATTAAAAATGAAAAAGTAAAAATTTAAAAAGTTTGTTTGTGTTGTATGCGCAGCGTGTCTGTTCTTTCTTTTGTAGAAAAGATAAGAATGATTTTTATGTTGCGTGTCCTGCGTGAGTCTATTTTCTTTTGTTTTAGTGAATGCGGCAATGTGATTCTCAATGTTATTTTCTGATTGTTGTGTGATTGCTCGTGTTACGTGTGTTGTCACTTTCTTTGGCGGCAAAGAAAGTAACCAAAGAAAGCCGCTGAAATTCATGACGGCTCGAATTTCAGGGGTGCTACTATTGGGTGACAGTGCTACTGTGGTGCCGGGCTGATTGACTCCGATGGTTTTTCCTTTGCTGATTATTGTTTATTAGTGTACATAATTTATGAGCGTAGCATGAGATTAGTGAATGCGGGATGTGGTTCTCAATGTTATTTCCTGCTTATATGATTGCTCGTGTAACGTGTGTTGTCACTTTCTTTGGCGGCAAAGAAAGTAACCAAAGAAAGCCGCTGAAATTCATGACGGCTCGAATTTCAGGGGTGCTACTATTGGGCGACAGTGCTACTTTGGTGCCGGGCTGATTGACTCCGATGGGTTTCCTTTTGTTCGTGATGGTTAGTTGTTTTTTGTCTTTTTTATTTTTTGCTGTCGTGTCTCCGGTAACAATTAAGGCGCGATCATGGGCTGGACGGTAGCGCGCTTATCAACTATTTTTATGTTACTTTTTGTTTGTCGTTTAGTTGGCGTAGGTGCCTGAATGCTGCATGTGCCACATTAAGGATGTCCAAAAGCAGAGTAATAAGAACAGGCCGGCAAGTAATAATATAACTACAAGAGCCCTTTTCAGAAAATGTGCCTGTTTTTGCCTTTTTAGTTCATTTTTCATTGTTGGATGCACAACTTTTTGAAATGGTGCGATGAGCATTCGGATAAAGGACAGGGCTTTATCAAACGTATTCCATTACAGGCGGCTACCTATAATGAATCTAAATGAAAGCTGAAAAATGCACGACAAAGCGGCTTTTTATGAAGAATGAACGGGTTTGCTGTTATCTGGGTGCAGCGAAACCGAAATTTATATTAACGCCAATCAGGAGATTGGCAGCCGAGGAGACGTAGTGGAACACTACACCGAACTGGGGAAAATATTAATTTTTATGTTTGAAAAGCTTTATCTCTTTAATATATTTATTTGCAAACCTAGATGATGGAACGGCTCTTTTAGAATTTTTATAATAGAGCTGTTCCATTATATCAATTAATTTATCTTTTTGTCTTTTATTCAAGTTTGAAAATTCTAGTTCATCATTGATTAAATTCCTGATATTCTTTCTTAGTTTTCTTTTTTCCTTTTTTTCTAAATAGTCCTCTCTAGCATTTAATATTTCATAAACATTCTTCACGCTTCCCAGAAAAGATTGAACGACGACTGGCAAATATTTTAAGCATAAAAAAATTATTATAAGCTTATCGGCATCAAATGAATTAATTGCTTTTTGAATTATAATTTGCCAGGAGCCGAATCTAATTTCATCAATTTCAATTTGAGCATGCGGATAATGCACATAATGCAAATATCCAATTTCACTTAATTGACCATCTAGTCTATAAATAAAATCTAAATAACTACTTAATTCCTTAATATTAATATTGTTCGGCTCTATTGATATAATAAGTTCAATAGTCCTTCCTTCGAATTCATCATCCTTAAAGTATGCAGAAACAAGATTTAAATTTTTATTGCTTTGTAAACGTATATTATACTTCTGCAAATTAGGCATATTGACATTATTTATGTTTTCCGCAAATAGGTTTAAATTTTATAGCTATTTGCCGTTCATATAATTCCATAAGGTTTTTAAATTCAACAGGCATTACAATATAATGAAGCTTTAACTTTAGATTCAGTTTGGGTGCCCAATAGCATAGTTGTAAACCTTGAGTCATTGCATTTTTGTAATACCCCAAATGTACCAGCATTCGACCTTTAAGATTTGTCTTTACCTTACCGACATATAGCACATTTGTTTCCCAGTTACAAAACCCTCTTTTTATTGCTGGAAAATTTCGTTGTGTTGTCGCTTTCGTATTTTTTAGCTCGTCGTATATAGCCTTGGAATCTGTTGACGATATTATTTCAAACCAATATAGTGTAGGATTAATTATTGATGCTAATGAGTCAAGGAATGTAATTGTTCCATTATCTCGATTAAAATCTTTTACTGGAAGATTACCACAATCCAAATCTACTGAATGTATTTTGGAAAGAGTATGTTTATCTAAGACATTTAATGTTTTTATTAATGTTGTAGTATATTCAAATAAAAAGTCCATAATATAAACTGAAATTATTGAAACTTAAGGATAACATTTTCAACTAAATCTTCAATAAATGCAATAGCTTTTAGTTCTTTTACAATAATTGTATTAGGATGTGCTGCTGTGTTTCTGATATTTAACTTTTCTTCCAATACTTTCCTATAGTCAGTTGAAATAATTTTAGAAACTCGCAACAGTTCTAAAAAGTCCGCTTCTTTTATATCTGAAAAATCCTCTTTTTTCTTTATTGTTATTTTCTTGTATTTGCCATGTATCTGTATAGCATTGTTAAAGTCCTCAATGTGTTTTAATAATACAAATTCATACATAATATCCATTGACAAAAGCCAAGTCATTACGATTGCCGATCGATAACATTTTATTTCAAAACAAGAGATTGCTTCCTCCAAAAAGATTTTTTGTTGAGGGCTATTTATATTTAATAACAGCTCTCTAAGCTGAGTGGAAATATGTTGTTGATGTTTGCTACCCTTATATATATCGTCAAGCTCTTTTTTAAAATTTCGGTGTAAAGAATACCCTTTTGATTTTTTAATAAAAAATGGAGGTGCTCCAATACTTAGTCTGCTGATGTATTGTGGAATATTAGACGGCACTCTCAAGTTTGCATTCACAAAACATTCCTTTAAATTCGAAGGCAAAAAAATATCAACAGAGTTTGCATTACAATAAAAATACCCCATCAGCTTAACTTGTTCTAGCTGGGTCAAAGATGAAAAATCTTCAATAAAATCTAAGTGTTCTTCAATGCTCTTATTCATTTTTACTAATAGGCATTTTGTCAACAAAAGTTTCCCCTAATCGCTCTAGCGTCCACGCACCGGAAGAATGTTCCTTGAACCAGCCTTTTTTATTCTTAATATTAATAATTGTCTGTCTTAAATGGTTAGGCCGATCTTTTAATTGTAAAGCTTTATATGCATATTCAATATTTCCTTCATTAAATATGTTATCATTATTTACCTTGGAAATATAATATGCAATGGTTAAAATCTTTTCCCCTGTGTTTCTAGGCTTTTTTCTGATAAATAATTCTTCGAGAGATTCTTTGTTTTCATCTTTGAACAGATCAAACTCTGCTATTTCAATTGATTTGGCTGGTGTTAATGACGTGGCTTTCTTTATTCTTTTTCCTTTTTTGGTATTTCTTTCAATTATTTCATTACTTTTTTCGCCCTTGATAAATGCATTGATTTTTTCTGTCCCATCATGTTTGAATTTGTATTCGCCATCTTTAACAGTTGAGAAAAAATTTCTGAATGCTTTAGTCCATTCCCTATTATAATTTTTTGCTCGATTATCTGTTTTTCTGCTTGCATAATATCTTTGTCTAACTTCCTCCACAGTAAATGTTTTTTGCCCATAGTTACTAATGTAAAACGCATATATTGCTATCCATTCCGCTTCTGAAAATTCGCGAGTCATCTCTAAGTCATTTAAATGGGGCAAGTCATCAACCATTTCCAAGTTTCCTTGATTATTAACATCTTCTCTGGGCAGAGTGATTGCTTTGTTTATTACTTGCGGTGAATCAACTGGCATAATATTCACT
>JBQCEX010000140.1:0-2556 GCA_051959855.1 Flavipsychrobacter sp.
CAAATGGAATGGGGATTTATCCCCAATTATCTAAATACCCGGGAAGAAGTAAACCGGATGCGTAAGGGTTATAAAGATGCTAATGGTAAATATGTACCGGGTCAGCCTCAACTGAACGCGAAGTCAGAAAACCTATTTGTAAGTGAGCGTAGCGGTCGCCGGTCAATGTTTTACGATGCGGCAAAAAATCGCCGTTGTCTGGTACTTTCGAGCGGCTATTTCGATTGGCGGCACGTGTATAGGATCAATAAGAAAACCGGGGAAAAATTAAAGACGCCGGATAAATATCCATATTATGTGAGCTTGCGTGAACATGAATACTTCTATATGGCTGCAATATGGAATCCATGGACGGATAAGGAGACTGGTGAAATGGTTAATACTGTTGCACTCGTAACCGCCGTTGCCAATCCGCTCATGAAGCAAGTTCACAATTCAAAAGAACGCATGCCTACAATTCTTAACGATGAATTGGCCTGGCGTTGGATAAGTGAAGATCTGGGCGATCAGGAAATCCTTGAGATTGCCGCCACTCAGTACCCATACCAGGCAATGACGGCGTGTACGGTTGCGAGTGACTTTTTAGGGAAACTTGACCCTACTGAGCCTTTCATATACGATAATCTTCCGGCCATTGAACTAGTTGTATAAGAAACGCTTACCTGAAGTTCCTTGAAACAGCGAATAGATCCCCTTGCACGTTTGGCGAAGGGGATTTTTTGTTGCCTTTGCCTGATTCCCTTTCTCCCGCCTGATCCGCTCTAGGAAGTTGTTGTAACAGCCGTGATAGGTCAAAGCAGCGTTTTGCCACTACATGGATGACCTCTCCCTCTATTTGCAATACGCCTTCCGCCATTAATAAATGCCCCTGTAGTATCTCTTTGCGATAGGCTTCAAAGACCTTGGCCCAGACCACCAGGTTAGCAAAGCCTGTCTCATCTTCTATTGTAATGAACATTACCCCCTTTGCTGTTCCCGGTCGCTGGCGTACCGTTACTAATCCCGCTACTTTTATCTTGTCCCCGTTTTTAAAAGAAGATAGCGCAGCTGTGGTTGTTACCTGCAATTGATCGAGGCGCGGCCGTAAGAAACTAAGCGGGTGTGCTTTCAGTGATAAACCGACCGTCCTATAATCCTGAATCACATGTTCTGCCGCCGACATCTGCGGCAATTCGATGGGGCCTTCATAAAGGCTGTCCGATGGCTGGTTTATAAATAAGCCGGCGGGCTTATCCTTCAAAGCCGATATCTCCCATAATGCCTGCCTGCGGTCCAAGTTGATGGAGCGAAAGGCATCGGCATCCGCCAATAACTCCAATGTTGCTAAAGAGATACCCGCTTCCTGCAGTTCCTCTATGGATTTGAAAGGCTTTGCCCGTGCCGATACGAGGATTTCCATATCGTCCTGCCGTATGCTATTTGCCTGCCGGAAGCCAAGGCGCAAAACGTGGTATTTCCCGGCCATCTCCTCCAGCGTATTGTCCCACATGGAATAGTTGATGTCAATGGGCCGCAGGATCACCCCATGCTTTTTTGCGTCTGTAACGATCTGGGCTGGCTGGTAAAAGCCCATCGGCTGGCTGTTCAAGAGAGCGGCGCAGAATACATCGGGGTAATGACATTTGATCCAGCCGGAAACGTACACGAGCCAGGCAAATGCAGAGGCATGGCTTTCGGGAAAACCGTAGCCTTCCTGGAACCCTTGCAGCAGCTTAAAGGTATAGGCTGCAAAATCATGTTCATAGCCATTGGAGACCATGCCATTGATAAACTTGTTTTCATGCAGGTGCAATTGACCATTCGCTTTAAAACTGGCAATGCTTCGCCTGAGCTGGTCTGCTTCGGCGGCGGTATAGCCCGCTGCGATGATGGCGATCTCCATCGCCTGTTCCTGGAACAGGGGCACGCCAAGCGTCCGCCCAAGGATGTCTTCGAGGTCTTTTGAAGGAAATTCGACGGGGATCAGCCCCTGGCGGCGTTTCAGGTAAGGGTGCACCATCTGCCCCTGTATGGGGCCGGGGCGTACAATAGCCACTTCTATCACGAGGTCATAAAAGCAGCGCGGCTGCAGGCGCGGCAACATGGACATTTGCGCACGGCTCTCTATCTGGAAAACGCCTACCGTGTCAGCATGACAAAACATATCATACACCGCCGCGTCGTCTTGAGGGATGTTAGCTAAGGTGACCTTGATGCCGTAATGCTGTTTGATGAGATCAAAGCCCTTTCGGATGCAGGTGAGCATGCCCAGGCCTAAAACGTCCACCTTAAGGATACCCAAAGCTTCAAGGTCATCTTTGTTCCATTCAAGTTGCACGCGGTTTTCCATACGTGCATTTAATACCGGGCAGATGTCGGATAGCTTACCATGGGTGATCACGAAGCCACCTGTATGTTGGCCCAGCTGCCTTGGAAAGCCCATCAACTGGTCCGTTAGCTCCACCACTTTGCGCAGGTGCGGGTCATCGGGGTTCAGGCCCTGCTCCGTGAGGAATTGCAGGTCAGGCCCATCCTCATGATAATGCCATACCGAACCTGAAAGGCGTTTGATTGTAT
>JBQCEX010000141.1:0-3060 GCA_051959855.1 Flavipsychrobacter sp.
ATTGATAGTAATGGCTGTTCCGGCTCTGATACGGTTATTATCAAGATGTTCCCTGCACCACATTTAACTATTACGCCGGAAAATCCAGTTATTACTTGCGAGAACGGCTCAGTGCAGCTATTTGTTTCTGGTGCCAGGAAATATATCTGGCAGCCAGGTACGCTCATGGATAGTAATACTTCTTCCCATCCTATAGCAATGCCTCCAACCTCTACTACCTTTTATGTAATGGGCAGTGATGGTAAAGGTTGCGAAGGTTATGATTCAATAAGAGTTGTTGTGTTAAGGGATTCTGCATATATGCCAAATGCCTTTACGCCTGATGGTGATGGTATTAATGATATCATTTATCCGACACCATATTGCGACTTTATTTTTGAAAGCTTTAATGTGTATAACAGGTATGGTAATCTGATGTTCAGTACCACCAAATACAGAGATGGCTGGGATGGTAAGTTCAATGGACAACCGCAACCTACCGATGTTTATGTTTATTATATTACCGGTTATCGCATAGATCGCACGCCGGTACTTATAAAGGGTAATATCACACTGCTTCGATGATAAATTCTTTGAAAAAAAAGAGAGCGCTATATGCGCTCTCTTTTTTTATCGGGAAAAAATGCCGCACTGCGCGAAGCATGTGCGGCCTAAAGGCAAAAATGGAATATTTTATTGCAAAAGGAAATTGATGGGAACACTACAATATACCTTCACCGCCTGCCCGTTCTGTCTGCCAGGTTTCCATTTAGGCATACTGTTTATCACCCTTAAAGCTTCTTCATCGCAGCCACCACCAATACCCTGTATTACTTTCGCGTCACTTATTGATCCATCTTCGTTAACCACAAACCGTACGATCACTCTGCCTGTTATATTTGCACTCCTGGCAGCTTCAGGATACCGGATATGACTTACTATGTAATTGTCAAAATTGCCAACAAACTCCGGCATCTGTTCTACCCAGGTTACTGGCTTAGGTGGGCTGGGTGGTTGCAAAGTGTGTGCAATGCCATTACCGGCTGGCGCACTAGTGGCTACTGTGCCACTTGCATCATGTGTACCTGCTATAGCATCCTTTAGTTTATCGTTGGTGCTTAATAATTCATCAGGCTTAACTATATCATTGGTAACTACCGGACGGGTGAATGTCGCAGTATGTACAAGAGCTGCAGATGGCTGATGAACAGGTGCTGGCATTTTGGGAGGTGGGGGAGTGTAAATGCGTTTTGATAAATCAGTAAGCGTATTTCCCTTGTCAAGAGTTAGAACAACAGTACTTATATGATTGCTATGGTGCAAAAATGAATAGCTGCATAGTATTCCGGTTGCTAATAAAGTGATCAGTGTAGCCCTTGTAGTTCTTTCATTGTAGTGTTTGCGCAGTTCATAACCACCATAGCTTTTGTTCCTATGGTCGAAGAGAATGTCAAGATAGTCGGCATGCAATAATTGTTGTATTTCCATAGTCTCGCATTTACTATTAAGAAACAGTATTCCAATTTTTCCATAATTGCCTCTAATTTTTTAAAGAACTTATCCCGTGGACTTATACTGCAATAACGCAACCTGTCCGAAAATATTATTGATATAAAAAGAAAGAACGCCTTGCTTAGGCGTTCTTATTATTTTTTTACAATTCGCTTACCAAACTATTCCTGCCCGGTCCGCTCTACCTTCCATTGGTCTCTATGTTTTCTCAGCGGGTGGTCTTTCGATTTATTGAAGACCATAGTTCCGTTTTCTCTTCCTGCACGTTTGTTCTTTTGCTCTTCTTTAGGCAAGTGCATCTCATCCTGGCAGCTTTCACTGCAGCACCCTTCATACTTAGCGGCACATTCCTCGCACTGTATAAAAAGCAGGTGACAGCCATCATTTTTACAATTAGTGTGGGTGTCACAAGGCTTGCCACAGACATGACATTGTGCTATCACATCCTCTGTTATGCGCTCGCCCAGGCGATCGTCAAACACGAAATTCTTCCCTATGAATTTTATTGGCAATCCTTCTTCACGTGCCTTTCTGGTATATTCTATTATACCGCCTTCCAATTGAAAGACATTTTTAAAACCATTGTGCAGCAGGTAAGCGCTTGCCTTTTCACAACGTATGCCACCTGTGCAGTACATAATGATATTCTTGTCCTTCTTGTCCTCCAGCATATTTACAGCCATCGGCAATTGATCGCGAAAGGTATCAGAAGGCACTTCAAGTGCATTTGTGAAATGCCCCACTTCATATTCATAGTGATTGCGCATATCCACAATAATCGTGTCTGGTTGTGCAGCCAGCTCATTGAATTCTTTAGCCTTCAAATGGGTCCCCATTTTTGATGGATCGAAGTTGGGGTCATCTATGCCATCCGCTACTATTTTGGGGCGCACCTTTATTTTCAGCACCCAGAACGATTTGCCATCATCATCTACTGCTATATTCATACGAATTCCGTTTAGTGCGGGATCGGCAGCGTAAAGCGCATCCTTAAAAGCCTCATAATTGCTTTCCGGTACACTTATTTGTCCGTTTATGCCTTCCTGGGCTACATATATACGGCCAAAAATCTTCAGCTCGTAAAGTGTCTTGTAGAGTTCGTCTCTGAATGTTGCAGGATCTGCTATTTGGAAATACTTGTAAAAGGAAACTGTTTTGCGGTGCTCTGTTTCTTCGTACAGACGCTTTTTCAGTTCCTCATTAGATATCCGGTTGTGTAACACTGGCATGGTGTACCTTCCTTTCGTTTAATGAGATAAAAAATAAAAATTGCTGCGCAAAGGTACTATAAAAGCAAAAACAGAAAAAATCACTGCCAGTTTTGTATGCATGGGCTACTTTTACTTGTTCAAAGGACTTAATATGCCATCTTTTAAATCCGGCTTTCTTCTTTTTTGCTGTTTATTAGTTGTCACTTGCTCATGGTCTCAACCTATGGCGTTAAAGATCGATCCCTACGATAATCTTTTTCTAAATAATAATATACATCTCAATCATGGCCTTAACTGCAAGGTCTTTGATAACAAAATGGATTTTGACAAAACCTTTGGCTTTGCCAAAACTGAGTCA
>JBQCEX010000142.1:0-5041 GCA_051959855.1 Flavipsychrobacter sp.
ATCATACTGGTTTAACCATAAGTGATTTTGATCCCTGTTGAGGATAGCAATGTACATATACTTTTCGTCAGGACTCCACGTAACACAGGTGAGATAGTGATCTTTAGGTTGACCGGTATTCATCGTTACCGTTCTTCCCGTAGCAGGATTGTATATGCATAGCGTAACCTGGTGCGAGGTACCGCCCGCCATAGGATACTTTATAATGTGGGGGTTAGCAGGTATAGTGTCCCAATTTATTATTGGATAATCGTTGACCATTGTCTGGTCCATACGATAGTAAGCGAGATAATTTCCTTTTGGGGAGAAGAATATTCCTTTATCTATACCAAACTCGTTACGATGCACAGCCTCGCCATTTACAATATTGATATCTGCATCGTGTGTGACCTGTACCAGTGTTTTATCTTCCAGCAATAGCCACAGGTTGTTATTAACGGTGAATGCCAGTTTCCTGCTTTTATCGACAGTCAGATTATCTGCATCTTTAGGCATCTTGAACCATGGTGTCCAATAGAAACCTTTAGCTGTTAATATTCCTTTTTCTACCTCCTGGCCATTTGTGTAATAGACATATTCTTTATCCAGCCAGTGAATGGAAGGCAAAGATTTTAAATCGCTCTTTGTGACCTCATTCAGTTGCTGGAGTGTAAGTGGTATTTCTGAGGAACCAGTGGCATAGTTAGTAAAGCCAAAAGTTTCTCCTTTATCAGTTTTAGTTACCTGCCAGAAGCGGTCTGTACCTGGTTGCCAGGATGGCTGCTTAATGCTTTTGGGCGCCAGCGTGGTTGCCATACCATTTGTAGCTTCTGCAATGGTAAACTGCTTTTTTTGAGCATATAGCTGCAGGGATACTATGCCTGCAGCAAGCAGCAAGCATATTTTCTTATCAATGAACATGAATGCGATGAATTAGAGATGCCGCAAACTTATAAGATAAGCAGGACTTTTTCCAGTTGCAGGGACTATAAATGAAAATACCCCTCAAAGAGGGGTACCCTGAAGATCAAATTAAATTGCTATTAAAAAGTATTTACTACCGCTTTTAACCTGACAAGCTTTTCAAGTAAGCCTTCCAGCAGCTCCAGGCGCAGCATATTTGCACCATCCGATTTAGCTACTGCAGGATTAGGATGTGTTTCAATAAACAAACCATCTGCACCTACCGCAATACCTGCCCTGGCAATCGTTTCGATCATAGCCGGATTACCGCCTGTCACACCGCTTGATTGGTTAGGCTGCTGCAGGGAGTGCGTACAATCCAATACCACAGGCACATTCATTGCCTTCATAGTCGGGATGCCCCGATAGTCAACGATCAAGTCATGATAACCGAATGTTGCACCACGGTCGGTAAGTATTATCTGTTCATTGCCACTTTGTGTAAGCTTATCTACTGCAAATTGCATAGCCTCAGGCGACAGAAACTGGACTTTCTTTACATTTACTACTTTTCCTGTTTCGGCGGCGGCTACCAATATATCTGTTTGCCTGCAAAGGAAGGCAGGAATCTGAAGTACATCTACATATTCAGCAGCCATAGCTGCTTCGTCGGCAGCATGTATATCTGTAACTACTGGCACCTTGAAGGTGTTGCGCACCTTTGCAAGTAGCTTTAACGCTTTTTCATCGCCTATCCCAGTAAAGCTGTCCAGCCTTGTCCTGTTAGCCTTGCGATAAGAAGATTTGAAAATGTAAGGTATTTTCAGTCGCTCGCAAATACCTACGATCTTCTCTGCAGTATTCATAACCACTTCTTCGTTTTCCACCACGCAAGGGCCAGCCATCAGGAAGAAGTTCTCTTTATTATATTTTGAATGGAATAGTTGATCAAAATTTACCATACAGTTTAAATATTCTTCAAAAAAACGATTTTCTTTTGACCTGAACTAAAAATTACTCCTATGTGCTACGATCTTTTCTTTTTAAGAGTCAGCATACCATTTCCGTCCTGAATCACCTTTTCAAAAAAGCGCTTTATATCTGTGTAGTCACTTTCTGGATAAAAAGTTCTATTAGCCAGATAGGAGGTTCTTATCATTAACATCCTTGCAGCACTATCATATGTGATAATATTTTTATAGTTCATCTCGTTGCTATTGAGGTTAATGGCAGAAGATTGTGGCATATCTTCAAGATCTATCCCATTGGGTAACTGGCATGACAAGATATATAGCCAGTCCATTTTATAAGGTAACTCTATTGGCAGATACCTGTTATTATCTTTAAATGGATTTTCTTGAAATAGCTTTACCATTTGGCTACTCACATATAGTATCGAGTCATTTCCTCCTGGCATGGTAACTTGGTATTTAATAACCAGGTTAGTATCAGGATCATTGAAATTTTCGACAGAGAGATTTGACATTACCGCATGCTCTGATAAACCTTGCACCTGAGCTGCTAAATATTTTTTTTCAGCTACCGAATCGCTGAACCATTTATCTCGCAGTTCTCGTGAAAGTATCCGACCTATTTTTTCAACTATTGAAATGCATATCTTATTGTTGGTAATACTATCGATGCTGGTGATTACAACATCCTTTTCCTTCATTGGAGGAACGAATAAATCAAGTTCTTTACCCTCATGCTCATTAATGAGCCGGGCGTATCCATTATAACAATAGTTAGGAAGAATGCCGAATGAATTGAAGTTATCAGAAGCATCCAAAAGGTATTGTTGGCTATCTATTGCAACAGCACAAATTGTATAATTAAACCTATTAAGCAAGGGAAATTCGCGCTCAATTTTTATATTCCCCCTTTTGCTTAAAATTACCGGGTAGGCATCTATCCCAGCATGCCTTAGCATTGCAGTAAGCAATAAATTTATCTCAGCTGACGACCCTCTTCTATCTTTATAAATCTTTGAGATATCATTTTCTATTCCAATTCCATCATCGTCGCTGCAATCATAGTTATCTCTTATATAGTGATAAATGTTCTTAGCTTGCTGAAGTTGCTCCGGTTCGTTATTAATAAGTGAGTCGACAATATGATTGAGAAAACGATTAATTCTATCCAAAGACCAGCCAAAATACCTATTATCAAGTAATGCCTTATTTAAATCTTTCCAGGTTAAGAACAACAAATGCCGGGTTGCAGTCCCCATTAATTGAAAATCTACCCGCTGCCTGTAGTTTTCTATGCTATTTACAAATGGCTGCGTATGTAAAGCCGGAATATTCTTTTTTACCCATATTGCTGATTGCTGATCGGTCAACACATCTGATTTAACAGTATAAGCATTTGAGGACCCTGCTTCAGCCTTTTTTATGTCAGTGTATTCTTTAAATGGTTCATCGCTTTGAAAAGCATACATATATGAAAGGCTTTTGGCCGTATTAAGTTCATATCGGCTATATAACTTAGGGTAATCGTCCTGGATCGTCCAGGGAGGAAGCATTAGCCGTAGCGGCATCACAATTGAATAAGAATATTCTATTATAGACCCTACCTTAACATTTGGCAATGTAAACTTCATCTTTTTTAAATGTCGTCGACCTTTGCTCTTATATTCATATATAGCACTACCTGGTAGTTTATTTTTTACTACCTCCCCATTTTCAAAGTTATAGGTAGCTGCTTCAATATTGCGAATATGTTCATTATCAATTGCCACATCTGCAAGGGAAACACCCGAAGGTTTTAGAATCTTGATTAGTTTGTAATAATGAATTACCTCGTCGTATTGGTTTTGTAATGATACATCAGCAGTGGTAACCTCCCGCAAAACAATTGCGTTTGCCTCAAGGTCAAGGCTATAAGATGTTTTCAGTAAATGTTCTTTTAAATAAAGATCAGTTACCTTCTGCGCCAATGCATTGTGGAATGCTATTAGACACACAAAGACAAGTAGGGATTTATTCATAAAATGTACAGTAAAGAGTAAAATCAGTTTGCCGCAACAAGAACTACTTTATGTTGGGCGGTACTATTATTCATTGCTTTTATTACGGTTGTATAATCAGCAAACAAAGCAGCTGAATATATGCCTTTATGCTGGCTGTAATGCCGCATTATCTTTATACATCCGTTTTCAAAAGTTATTTTACTACTATAATTTGCAAAAGGATAACTCATAGTAACTTCTGAAGGAATTGATTCTGCGTAATATTTACCATCCAGCTTAATAAAAAGTGTATCATTTACCTGGTATGATCGGTCTATTTCGAAGGGTTTAGTTCTCTTTTCAGCAGGCAAGGTCGTGGTGCTATGCATAATAATGTCTGGTGTAATAAAAAGTCTTTTACCTGAACGATTAATATTTGGAGCACCTTCCATCTCAATCTTCTCCTTAATAAAAGGAATACAACCAACAGTACCTTCATCAACATGATAATTTTCAATTCTACTATTGGGTAGCGAAAATTTTGAATTCAGGTGGTTGGCAACTTTATCCTTAGTTTCATCTAAAATCGTATATTTTTCACTGCTATAAAAAGAGCCTTGGTAATTGAATACTGCCTGAGCATGTAAAACATCATTGCTATCTATATACCCTGTAGCATTCCTTGTTATTACGTTCACAGCATTTCCATATACCGGTGTATGTATCACATGTCCGCCATCGGGTGCCAATAGCAAGACATTTCTGTCACTTGTAAAATCAGACAAATAACCTGCAGGCAGGAAATTGGAAGTACACTCAAGCCAGGTCGTGTCTTTCGGTGTCGGTACACAAAGTATAACGTGATTAAATTGCTCATGGGGGAAGTCAAGATCCATTTGAATGCTATTGCTCTCGCCTGCATACACCAAAGCCTGATAAGAAGTAATACCAGCCTCTTTAAGCAAAGAATGCATATAATTGGATAATGCTTTACAATCTCCATACCCTTTAGTGCCAACAAAATTAGCATCGAAGGTCTGCCATCCGCCTATACCTAATTGTATCCCTACATATCTGGTGCTTTTTTGTAAATAACTATATAGCAACTTAATTTTTTCCTTATTGTCATGGCAGGTATCGGTTAAATGATGTACTGCTGTTTTAACATCTTCTGGCAATTCATCTCTGTTAGCATTTAAATCATAAACG
>JBQCEX010000143.1:0-2452 GCA_051959855.1 Flavipsychrobacter sp.
GAGCTTGTCATTTACCAATTGAAAGCAGGCGATCATTGTTGTTCGATCTTTAGGCACTCCCTTTCCCAGTTGTTCCGGCGGAAGTTCACAATAAGTCAACGCCGGCTTATCTCCGTCTAATATAGAGGCAAAAAGGCTTTCGTCCGGAAGACCCCAATCCATTAATAATTTATCATCTATCAGGCTATTTTGTTTTATGAGCACTACTTTGGTTAAATTCTTTTTCCTCATTTGTTTTAAACTCTGCTCTATAAACACAATTCGATCTGTAAATACCTGCGCCGAAATGCCAATATATATAAGGCGTACTATAAAGATGATAACTAAAAATATGCTACCTGCCGGCCATTTCAAGCCAGGTAAAAAATTAAAAACAAAGGGTGCAGCAACTATAATGCTCAATGACATCCATTCACTTTCCATGTAAAATCGGGTATGCCTGTCATATTCACTATTACCGTATGTCAGGCCCATAAGTATTACAAAAACAGCAGCCATCAATAAAGTCCAGCATAGTGGTAGCCACTTTTTTTGCCTGATTAATGCTACCATACCGGCAAGCGTAATAAGTGGTACAAGCCAATAATTGGTGATGCAGTCGTGCAGAAATGTCTTTGTCATCGGACTTTTAATTGCCATCCATATACCTCGAAGGTTTACATGCATAGCCTGTTCCATCTTGCCGCTATCATAACCTGCCTCCTGGCTCATATAAAATTTGATAGCAATTATTGCGAGGAGCAGGATACTATATAAAATAGTTTGCATCCCGGTATAGGGCCATTGATCTTTGTTAAGTAGCAAGTAGCCCCATAGGAAAATGGCCGATATCATTACCAGGGGATGTGTAAATACCGCCAATGAGCCCAGCAATAAAAATGGAATGAGCTGTAGTATTATCGGGCGTCGCCTTGATGCGTTATAAAACGCAACAGCAAAAAATAGGAA
This sequence comes from Flavipsychrobacter sp., assembly GCA_051959855.1. Taxonomy (GTDB): domain Bacteria; phylum Bacteroidota; class Bacteroidia; order Chitinophagales; family Chitinophagaceae; genus SZAS-30. Next base: position 949 of record JBQCEX010000143.1, read on the forward strand.
CATCCAGGCTGTACCCTGGTGCACCTCATTGTTAGTCCAGTAGTATGCATCACTGACGAATAATGTATAGTATAGCGCCATGAGTATGGCCATACCATACTGCTTGCATCTAAAAACCACCAACAGCGCAACTATAAGATAGAAGAGGTTGAAGCTAGCAGAATATGCTACGAGTATAGTCTTTAGCGACCAATGTAGCCGCTCACCAATAAGAGGCACCATTTGCGTGATGAAAGAGCCATAACGATGCTCTTCAATAACGAACGTCTTATAGTTAAGCAACCTGAAACATATATGGGGCGCATCTATAAACAGCATACGCTCTTTATAGAATATGAAAGCACCGGTCAGCAATATGACCATTACCGCAACAGCTATTTGGGCAGTAGGCTTTAATTGGGATGGCTGCACTTTCATCTACAAGAATCTGAAAGATTTGTTGTGCTAATATATTTATTGTTTGTCTCTTATCCCTATATTGTACTTTTCTTATTGCATTGCCCTATGCCATCTGCAACCAATACACTGAAGAAACTATCGCCCATAACTATTGGAATTGCATTAATGTTGCTCGTCGGTGCCATAGTGTTTTATAAGGCAAGAGTATTTTTCCTTGATTCTGCATATATCTCATTTAATATCCTACGATATAATCATTTAGCCATACAGGAAAATCGCTGGGGCTCTTTTATTACGCAGATGATACCATTGATAAGCCAAAAGTTACATCTTTCTTTAAGAAACATTTTTTTCGCCTATACTATTAGTTTCAATGTTTTTTATCTGCTGGTAATCACGCTATTGGCTTATCGCTATAAGCAATATGCTTTTGGCCAGCTCATGACCTTATACTATGTCCTGCTCTTTAGTGATGCATACTACTGGACTAACAATGAAGTATTTCAAGGCATAGCATGGATGTTCCTGTTCCTGGGAGTTATTATCTCATTGGGATATCGCAAAGTGAAAATTGCTTCCTTGTTGCTTCCATTTATCATGTTGGGCACGCTTGCAGTATTTACGCATTTCCTGGTCATCTTGCCGCTTGCTTTTGTATGGATATACCTTATATGGGACAAAAGCAACTGGCCTTTTTCAAAAAAACATACCATTTTTTTAAGCTGCCTGCTTGTTGCGATAATAGTAGTAAAATTCATGTTCAGCCTCAACCAATCTTATGACAGCGAGAAGCTGCATAGCGCCACCCATTTTAGCCTGCACGATATCATTTTTGTTTTCTCCACACCTGTAGTAAGTGAATTTCTGCTGCGCTGCATCACTAATTACTGGATTGCGGTAGCAATTTTTATTGCAGGTATCGTTAGTTTATATAAGGATGGAAAGCCTAAGCTTGCAGCATTCACCTTAATTGTTGTGTTCGGTTATATGCTCATTATGGCTATCACCTATGGTGGCATGGGCTCTATTTTATTATTTCATATAGAAAGTGAATGGACGGGACTTGGCATTATTATGGCTTGCCCATTTGTATTTAGTTTGTTGC
>JBQCEX010000144.1:0-2865 GCA_051959855.1 Flavipsychrobacter sp.
TCCTTCATTTTACCAGCGGGGCTAATGACTTAAAGAATCTGACCCTAAGAGATAATAATACCTATCCATTTTCTCCGGTAGGAGATTACAACGCTCTATTTACTCCACTGAACCTATATGGTATGCTGAATATAGAAAGTGGCACTTTGAATACCAATGATCGGTTAACCTTAAAGTCTACAGCTGCCACTACCGCTATTGTAGCCAATGCAGCAGGCACCATAACGGGCATGGTTACTATAGAGCGGTATATCCCACCGCGCCGGGCCTGGCGGATGATCAATGCGCCGCTCACCGGTACGCAAACCATCAATGGGGCCTGGCAGGAAGGGGCTACCACTGCTTCCCCCAATCCTAATCCCAATCCCGGCTATGGCACCCATATTACCGGTGGAGCGGTTTTCGGCTCCCTGGCCAATGGCTTTGACCAGCATCCCGGCTCCAATACCTCTATCCAATATTATAACAGCGTTGCCAATAACTGGCTGGCAGTGCCCAATACCAACAGCACTACAGTGGGTAATACCCCCTTTATGCTCTTTATCCGCGGCGACAGAGGCCTGGCATTAGACGGCCCGGACCTGCCGCCTAACAGCACTACCCTTCGGGCACAAGGCAATCTGCTTACCGGCACTCAAACCTACAGCGTCAGTGCCTCCGGCTTTACCGCCATACCCAACCCGTATCAATCGCCGGTTAACTTTGCCACCCTTACTAAAACCAATGTACAGAACAGCTTTTATCTGTGGGACCCAAAGATGGGTGGTACCTATGGCGTAGGCGCTTATGTAACGGTTAGCTGGAACGGCACTTCCTATGACGTCACACCGGCTTCCGTTAGCCCGGAAAGCCAGTATATCCAGCCGTGGCAATCCTTTATGGTGCGCTCTACCGGTTCAGCCGGCTCTATTACCTTTAAAGAATCGGATAAGGTCAGCACACCGGTTAATAACGTCTATCGCACTGTGGGCAATGGTAATAACCCATTAAGCTCCATCAGCGCTGGTAATGCCCTTACCCTTCGCGAGGCACCGGCAGGGCAAAGCCTGCGCATTAACCTGCAAACCATCAGTGAGGACAACACACCGGCCCTGCTCGATGAAGTGCTCACCACCTATGGTACGGCTTATTCCAATAGGGTAGATGCACTGGATGCGATAAAGATGATGAACCTAGGTGAAAACCTGGCCATCAGCCACCAGGGGCAAAACCTCGCCATTGAAAGAAGGCATGACCTCAGTGGCAATGATACCATTCAGCTGCAGCTTTCCAACACCGCCCAGCGCAGCTACCTGTTGCAGTTTACCCCACTTAACCTGTCACCGGCCCGCTATAGTGCTTATCTGGAGGACAGCTACCGCCAAACCCTCACACCGATTGACCTCAATGGCAGCAGCCAGCTATCCTTTACGATTAATGAGGAGGCCGCTTCCCAAAGCCCCAACCGCTTTAGAGTGCTGTTATTATTAGGCAAGTCACAATTCGATGTACTGGCCAATAGCGGTCAAAGCACCATTATGGCTTATCCCAATCCGCTCAGCGGCAGTACGCTTCGTTTGCAGCTCGTGAACCAGCCAAAGGGCACCTACCGGGTAGCGCTAATCAACAGTGCCGGTCAGGTAGTTTATAACAGCCAGCTGGAACATGAAGGTGGTTCGGCTATTAAGCTGCTGCGCTTAAGCCGCAAACTGGCGGGTGGCGTTTATCAATTGCAGGTGGTGCATGGACAAGAAAGAACCCATGTAACGATTATGGCCAATCAATAAAACAGCTTTTTCATTAACCCAAAATAAAAACTATAAACCTTCTAATTATGAAACTGAAAGCCCTTGTAACAACCCTGCTTATTGTATGTGTCCTGCTTTGTTTGCCCTCCCTGCTGCATGCCCAGGGTATGCCCGGTGACCCGGGCGGCGACCCCGATGTGCCCATTGACGGCGGCCTGAGTTTGCTGCTGGCTGCCGGCGCCGGCTATGGAGCAAAAAAAGTAAACGATAGGCGAAAGAAAAACAACACCCTCGCAAAAGAGGATAGCAGAAAAATATAAAGTATCTTGAAATAGAGGCATATAATGAACAGCCATTTATCCTTAGTAAATGGCTGTTCATTTTTTTATTATCCTTTTCTTTAGAAGCAATTTTTTGATGCTCTTTACTTTTTCAACCGTTTTAAAAGATTTGAATAACAGCAATTACTATAGCATATATTCTTTGTTTATAATCTTTGGAAAGTAGTCAATTGACAGATGCTATTCTTGGTGTAATAATGCCGCACCTCTAATGAGGCACGGCATTAAAATAGAATCGCTATTACCAAACGATTATCACCCAATCGTAAATCCATCCGGCAGCACAGAGCCTTTTTTCACCACTACGATACCATCTTTTACCGTATAGAGTGGGTGGTCGGTGTCTTCCAAATGGGGGCCGCCATTAATTCTTACATCATTGCCAATGCGGCAGTTTTTATCAATAAGTGCATTTTGTATGAGGCAGCGGTCGCCAACGCCTAACTTGGGTACGCCGCTTTTTTCGTCGTTCTCAATCTGGTTTAAGGTTTCAAAATAATCGTTACCCATAACATATGTATTGAGTATTGTGCTTTCATGGCCTATACGGGAGCGAATACCGATAATAGAATGTTCGATGCGGGATGCCGTAATTATAGAAGCTTCTGCTACGATAGCATGGGTGAGGGTAGTGCCGTTAATTTTAGCCAGCGGCAACATACGCGGCCGGGTATAAATGGCATTGGTATTATCAAAAAAATTAAAGCTCGGCAGGTCTTGAGTCATAGCGAGGTTGGCTTCAAAAAAGGCCTGTATATTACCTATATCTTCCCAATAGCCTTCATACTGATAGCTGG
>JBQCEX010000145.1:0-2455 GCA_051959855.1 Flavipsychrobacter sp.
CAGAAGCTAACTTATTTCTTATATAGTTTAAAATTGTTTCATAAAAAGCTCCGTTATTCGGAGCTTTTTCTTTGGTACGGTTTTTAAACTGTGTTAATGCCTGTTACAGGCAAGTTTACATAAAATTTGTTGAAATATGCAGAGAGCGGCATTAAGAGCTTCCAGAAAGGAAGCAAGGAAAACTAATATAGAAACATCAACTAAAAACAGGAATTCCTGCGATTTTACCTTTAAACCATCAAAGGAAATGATCGCGGAAATAATCAGTCTATATTCAGAAGCTACCATAGAAGAATTTGAAAACAGTCCGGGCTTCAGCTCGTACAAGGTATCTTATAGAGATGGCGATAAACAAGGGGAATTAATTTATAAAACCACCTTACAAACTTATCCGCTGTTCCAGGATTATAATTCTGAATTGGAATATCGCCACTCATTTAGAGCACATCTATATAAATAGTATCCTTACAATATTGAAGCGCTTTATACTGTCAAATTGCAAAGGTGTTTGAATTTCCATCCTATTTAGCTACTTCCGTTATCACGCTGCCTATACAGCCATTGGGCATTTGAATATGCAGTAATGCAGCCACTGTTGGTGCAATATCCGTCATGTGTATGGTACGATGGGTTGTGCCTTTTGGTATGTGCCATCCGTACCACAGCAAAGGTATATGCGTATCATAAGGTTGCCAGGTGCCGTGTGTGGTACCATACGCTTTAGTTTCATACCAGCCGGGATTAAAGATGATTTGCATCTGTCCGCTACGTGGTCTATAGTAACCATTTGTAACCATGCTGTGTATAGGTTCGGGCACTGCTGCATCATTAATACGCTCCAGGTCCACCACATATTCCACTTCAGGTCGTTTGTAAAACCAGTTGCGTATTGCGGTTTTGATTTTTTCTCTATCCAGTTGTGTTTTTGCTATCAGGCTATCATTAAGATATAGCTGATAATTGATAAAAGCCTTTACCAAAGTATCCTGGTGAAAAGCTGCTTTAAGATGTGCATTCAGCAAATCGAGCATGTTGGCATCAATTGAACCTGCAGGTACATCCAGGTCACTAAGAAAAGAGGCATTATGTGCTGCTCCATGGTCAGCCGTTAAGAACAGTAAATAATTACCCTTTCCAACCTTTCCATCAAGAAAATGAAGAAACCCAGCTATTTCTTTATCAAGTCGCAAGTACATGTCTTCAACCTCCATTGAATTAGGCCCAAACTGATGACCCGCATAATCAGTACTGGAAATACTAACACACAGGAAATCTGCATCGCTACCCTGCCCTAATTTCTCTCCTTCTATGCAAGCCTTTGACATAAGCATAGTATAAGTGATACCGGCAGGTATCGTTCTCAGAATACCATACTTCTGACCTTGCGTAAGTGAATCAAACTTATGAGGAAATACAGGAGCACTCTCGCCCTGCAGCTTGCCTTCATAACCATTAGCATCTGGTGTACTTTGTACATATTCTTTCGCTGGATACAATAAATTCCAGTTTTGCCTGACAAGGCTATCTGCTATTAACCTCATATCAAACTTACGCAGCCATTCAGGAAATTTGTTTGGGTAATAAGTGCTAGTAGTAAAGTTGCCTGTCTTATCGTCATACCAATAAGCGGCATTAGCAAGATGCCCTGCAGGCAAAATGCTACCACGATCTTTCAATGACACGCCATATACCTTCGAACGCAGATTAGTTGCCAGTTTCAACTCATCAGTTACCGTAGTCACAAGCAGGTTCCTTGGGCTATAAGAGCCATTCCCACCTGCATCACCTACCAGATTTACCGTTGGGTCATCTACACAATAAACGCTCTTGCCCGTTGCATTATCTATCCAGTCGTTAGCAGCTATACCGTGTATAGATGGCACGGAACCGGTATATATACAAGAATGCCCGGGCCCTGTATATGACGGCAAATAGTTGATCAATGTATTGTCGCAATTAAAGCCTTCGTTCATTAATCGCTTAAAGCCATCGCTGCCATAAAGATTATAATAACGATATAAATAATCCCAGCGCATCTGGTCTATAACAATACCTACTATCAGCTTTGGCCTGCTTATCTGTGTTTGTGCAGCCTGGTTGCCTGAATTATCGTTATTAACGCATGCAGAAAGAGATAATACTATGACAGACGAAAGCAGTAAGAATCGTTTCATTTATTGAAATTTCGTTGCAAAAGTGTTAAACAAAGCCTATATCACGTGTTATATTTGTTTTAACTTTGCACCCATTATAAGTTTGCGTGGATTTTTAAAACAATACTATAGAAATATATGGACATTTTCGCCAAGTTTGAAAACAGGTTAGGACCTATCGGTGAATACGCTGAGAAGGCGCCGGGTTATTTTGCTTTTCCGAAACTGGAAGGCGAGATCGGGAATCGCATGATGTTTCAGGGTAAGGAACGCATAGTATGGAGCCTGAACAATTATCTCGG
>JBQCEX010000146.1:0-8109 GCA_051959855.1 Flavipsychrobacter sp.
TGCCGGTAAAAGGACATGTGAGCATGGACGTTGCAATTTTCGAAAATATTCCCGGTGGAGCCCGGTTAACTATTCAATCTATATTTCGTTCCGTAGCAGATAGGGATGGTATGATGGCCGCAGGTATGGAAAGGGGGGTTAGGGAAGGGTTTGATAAACTGGATCAAATACTCATAGATAAACGATAATCACAAAAAATTAAACAACTATGGCAAAACAATTTTGGTTAAACCTGCCTGTAAAGAACCTCGCAAAATCGAAGGAGTTCTTCAATAAGTTAGGGTTTAAGTTCAGTATTGGCCCCGGAAGTACAGATACTTCTGCGCCGTTACTAATGGGAGACAATAATGTGGTGATAATGCTCTTTGAAGAACCTGCGTTTAAAGGATTTGTAAATAGTGATGTAGCTGATACAAGTAAAGGAACGGAAGTGTTGCTCTCGATAGATGCTGAAAGTAAGGAAGAGGTAGATGAGCTGGTGAGCAAGGTCATAGTTGCCGGAGGCAAATCAACACATAGGCCATCTGAAATGCAGGGCTGGATGTATGGCTGCGTATTTACTGATCTGGATGGACACAAATGGAATGTGCTGTACATGGATCAGAGTAAGATGCCTAAATGATTTATAAAAGGCCATCTATCTTTTAGATGGCCTTTTATTTAATAACGAATCAGTTTGCTGTTTACTACAGCATAGTGTTTTATTTCAGGCGGGGTGTAGGTAATACCAACCAACTCTTCATTTGCAGAAATATGAGTAACGCGTTCTAATAAGGGCAGGAATCTCCGTTCCTGTTTTGCGCTTAATTTCCGATCATTTATCCAAATGCCTTCCAAGTTATATCTGATAATTGCCTTGCGGGCTAAAGAGATCAGGTTTGCTGCTGCCAACTTATTGATGAGCAGCGAATCAGCTGAATGCGAAAATGTATAGACAGGTTGTTTATAACCCTTAAAGTTCAGATCTGCGATTGGGAATAGATATACCTCGCAGTCTTTGAGCGTAAGATTATAACCTACCAGAGGCCCTTTATATCCCCTACATGCTGCTAGATGCTTTATTTTATCCAGGTATTTTTCGTACAGTCTATCTGGCATTCTCTTTCCATTCACAGTAAGTCCACCCGAAATGTAACTGATGTTATACGTGCTACCGGGGGCTATAAGTTTATCCTGTACTGCATCCAGCACCAGGCAATGATCATCGCATGCGGCGAAATAAGCGTTACTTAAAGAATCAAGATTAGCATCAGCTGGCATTGGTATTATTTCCTGTGCCTGAGTAGCTGCCTGTAGCAATGCAAATGATAGCATTAATAAGAGTTTCATTTTCATAATTTACCATTTATAACCAACAAGCCTGATAGTGCTATTATGATGAGCGGGATTGTATCCTTCATGAAATGCTACTGGTTCTACCAGCGGTGTATATTTTCTTTCCTGTTTTACGCTCAGCTTTTTGTTGTTAATCCATATGCCATCGTTGTTGTAAAGTATATTTACCTCATCTGTTGAATATATAAGATTGTCCGCAAGTAATGCATTCACTAATCGCTTACTGGCGTACGTTCTCTTTTCTTCTTGTTTTTTGCTTACTTCTGCGGGAACATAGGGCTCCGGTTTGTTAATTGATACACCCGGGCGGCCACTAATGGAGGCAAAATTATAGTAGTCAATATCAGGCAGTCCGCGATATTTATTTAGCTGCCTTATTTTGTCCAGGTATCTGGCGCTCATTTCTTTGGAAGCGACCTGTCCGTTTATAGTAAGAATTTTGTGTCTAAACTCAATATCATAACACGTGTCCGGCCTTATAAGCCCATCTTTTACCGCGTAGATTGCCAGGCAGTGTATATCTCCCACTTTAAGATATTCGTCGCTAAGAGAATCAAGATTGATGCTGGCATTTACAAATTGCTGCGCATGGGCTACTGTGACGGACGCGATTAGTAGCAATAAAAGTAGGTTTTTCATAAGCGGTACGTTAAGGTGTGTAACGCTTACAATTTAATAATTATTGTCCTCAAGAAAAAGTTCAGATGCTATCCTGTCTGCAAACAATTTACCCGCATTTGTGAGCATCAGTTTATTGTCTTTTATGTCCAGCCACTTTTTCTCCTGAAACAAACTGGCCGTATTCAAAAGCTGCTTTACATAGCGACTGCCCCATTCATTGGCTACTTTGCTTAGGTCTGTACCCCACATAGTGCGCAGCGAGGTCATAATATATTCATTAAGATGTTGAACAGCAGTTAGTTGTTCTGTCTCATGTAGAAGCTGTTTGTCTTGCAGTATGCTTTTGATGTATTGAACATTGTTGGCAATATTCCAGCTACGGCTGCTGCCATTGAATGAATGTGCAGAAGGTCCTATGCCCAGGTAGTGCGTACCCTTCCAATAGTTAGTGTTATGTACAGCATAACAACCAGGCTGTGCAAAATTGGATATTTCATAATGGTCATAGCCCATTTCGGTAGCCTGCGCCATCAGTAACTCAAATTGCGCCGCCGCTTGTTCTGCATCTACAGGAGTAGCTTTCTTCTTTTGTATGGCGTAATGCAGGGCTGTACCTTCCTCCACCGTAAGCGCATAGGATGAAAAATGAGGTATCTGTAAAGCCTTAAGTTGGTTAAGATTATGCAGCCAGTCAGCATCACTCAAGCCAGGAGTGCCATAAATAAGGTCAATGCTGAGATTAGTGAATCCTGCGTCCTGTGCAGCTTTAATCGCGAAGTCAGCTTGTTGGGCATTATGTGCACGGCGCATATAAAGCAAGTCTTTATCTCTGAATGACTGTATGCCTATGCTAAAGCGATTGATAGGTGTTCCCCGAAGTGATTTGAGGTAGCCGATGCTAAGATCATCAGGATTAGCCTCCAGGGTGAACTCTTTAAGCTCTGACACCGCATAATATTTTGCGACAGTATCAAATAATTGGTTGATTTCGTTTGCGCTTAGCAAAGAAGGAGTGCCGCCGCCAAAATAAATAGTTTCAACGGGTTGGTTCCCAAGGTAATCTCTTTGCATCTGCAATTCTTCATGCAATGCATGCAGTAAGTCACCCTTTAGCTGAAGTGAAGTAGAAAAGTGAAAATTGCAATAAGTGCATGCTTGCTTGCAAAAAGGTATATGTATATAAATCCCCGCCAAAAGTGATAAATTAAAAAGAAATGCAAAGTTACGAACTACCCACAGTTATGGGCTCAATGAGTTAGTTAAAATACTTTTGTCTATTCACTAAAACATTAACTTTGTCGGCAGTATCTGTCTATGCGCTTTCCCCTCAGGTTTTCTGCGTTTATTGCTACCATTTGCCTGCTCTTAACGCAGCTAAATGGCTATGGCCGGGTGCAGCCTTTCAAATATAATATCAGTGGTTATGATACAGCAGTATTACATAAGCAGGCGCAGGTGTATGCAGATAGCTTTTATAGCTCATTACCCCAACTAAGCAGCAAACGGATTATTTCCAATATTGAGCATACACGCAGTATGCTTGATAAAACAAATGATTTTTATCTGTTATTATTCCTGTGTATCATCTTGGGCCTGATCCGTTTTAGCGATCACCGCTATTTTCAAAATCTGTGGCGGGCATTCTGGAGCGCTACCCTCAGTACACGGCAGTTAAAAGACCAATTGCTGGGTGCGCCGCTTTCCAACCTGCTTATGAACGTATTTTTTACCATATCAGCAGGTGCTTATGTATATTATGTTACTACCATATTAAGCCCGCAGAAAACCGGCCTTTTGCCATCTTCCATATTGATATTGTTTCTAATAGGTGGGGTGATGGCTATATATTTAGGTAAGTATTTTATGATAAGGTTTAGCGGGTGGGCATTACGGCTAGAAGGAGTGACCAATCAATATATATTTAATGTATTTCTTGTCAACAAAATCATCGGTGTCATATTGCTACCGTTTATAATGCTTTTGGCTTTTGGCAACCCTGTTATGGCCCGCCCGGTAATGGTTGTATCGTTTTTAGTTGTTGCCATATTGTTAATTAACAGATATACAAGATCGTGGCAGGTTTTCGGCTCATTCTTCCAATACAGTAAATTTCATTTTTTTACGTACCTTTGCGCCTCGGAATTGTTGCCTCTGGCGTTATTGATGAAGATTATGGTGCGTGCATTGTGGCATTAGCCAGGGAAAACATTGAGGCGCCCGGAGGCATTATTAACCATATTTAATTGTTTACGACCCGATTATGGCCAAAGCTGTTCGCCCAAGCAAAACTGCTGAGAAAAAAGAACCACAGGTCAATAGTATCCTGATAACCCAGCCCCGACCTGATACTGATAAATCGCCTTATTTTGAACTCGCAAAAAAGTTTGATTTAAAGTTGGCATTTCATCCTTTCATTAGGGTGGAAGGTGTAAGTGGCAAGGATTTTCGCAAGCAACGTATCGATATTAATGAATATACGGCCATCATATTTACCAGCAGGAATGCAGTAGATCATTTCTTTCGTATTTGCGAAGAGCTGAAGGTAAAGGTGTCGCAGGATATGAAATACTTCTGTATCACAGAAGCGGTTGCCTTATATCTGCAGAAATTTATCCTATACCGTAAGCGTAAGGTGTTTTTCTCAGCAGATGGATCAACTGAAGGATTGTTGGAAGTAATAGGCAAGCATAAGGCAAATGAACGTTTTATCCTGCCTACTTCTGATAACTCTAAGTTTGAAATAGCTCAATACCTCATCAAGAATAAGGTTGATTACGCAGAAGCTACGCTTTATCGTACGGTGTCTAACGACATTACACCAGTTATGCAGAGTGCGTACGATATGATTGTATTTTTCAGCCCAAACAGCGTGCAGACATTGTTCGAGCATGACCCGAAATTCAAGCAGAATGGCACTATAATAGGCGCTTTTGGCCCTACTACGTCCAAAGCTGTAGAAGACGCAGGACTGAGGCTGGATGTAAAGGCGCCGGCGCCTAATGCGCCTTCAATGGTTTCTGCGCTGGAAAGGTACCTGCTGGAGATCAAAAAATAATGCAAACGATAATTTATTTAAAGGCCCATTGCATATTGCAATGGGCCTTTTTCATGCACAGCCGTTAACTTAGCAGCATGGCTAATAGATTGATCAATGAGCAAAGTCCCTACTTGCTGCAGCATGCACATAACCCGGTAGACTGGTATGCCTGGGGCGACGAGCCATTTGAAAGGGCAAAACAGGAGAATAAACCGGTATTGATAAGTATAGGCTATGCAGCCTGCCACTGGTGTCACGTAATGGAGCATGAAAGCTTTGAGCATGAAGAAGTGGCAGCCTACATGAACGAACATTTCATCAACATTAAAGTAGATAGAGAGGAGCATCCTGATGTGGACCATATGTACATGGATGCTGTCCAGGCCATCATCGGCAGTGGCGGTTGGCCCCTCAACGTATTTGCCACGCCGGATAGAGTACCATTTTATGGTGGTACCTATTTCCCGCCCAGGCAAGCTTTTAACAGGCCATCCTGGATGCAGATACTGGCCCGGATGAATGAAATATGGCATCAGCAGCGCGATGAAGTAAATGCGCAGACTGAACAGATGCTGCAGTATCTGCGCCAGGCCTCCCAAATAGGGGGCAGTGCGACAGAAAAAGATTGGAGCATGGATAATTGCCGGCAAATTGCGGAGAGCTTGCTGAAGCAGGCTGACACCAGGCTGGGCGGCTTTGGGAATGCACCAAAATTCCCGGGTAGCATGGCTATTAGCTTTTTGCTGGAACATTATCATTTCACTGGCTATGAACCTGCATTGAAGCAGGCGCTGTTAAGTCTTGATGCCATGATAGAAGGGGGTATATACGACCAATTGGGTGGTGGCTTTGCACGCTATGCTACTGATGCCGCATGGCTAGTGCCACACTTTGAGAAAATGCTGTATGATAATGCCTTGCTTATACTGTCGCTTTGCGATGCATATAGCCTTACAAAAAAACAGCGATATAAAGAGATTATAGAGGAAACGATCATATTTGTAAATCGCGAGCTGAAAGATAGTTCAGGTGCTTATTACAGTGCATTAGACGCTGATAGCGAAGGTGTGGAGGGGAAATTTTATACCTGGACCTGGGCAGAATGGAAAGATGCTGTTGGCAAAGCCGGAGATCCCCTGGCAGAGGCCTATTTTGGCGTAAGCGAAAATGGCAACTGGGAGGAAACAAACATCCTGCATATTGCGAAGCCGCTTTCTGAAGTGGCCGCAGCCCTTAATGTGCCCGTTGATGAGGCAAAACAGCATATTGATGAGCTGAAAAAGCGCTTGTTTCAGTGGCGTTCCGCAAGGATAAGGCCCCTGACTGATGATAAAAGCCTGTTGTCATGGAATGCATTAATGAACCTGGCATTGACAAAATCAGCAGTTACTCTGGATGAGCCAGGCTATTTGCTACAGGCGGAGGAGCACATGCAGTGGATGTTGCAAAATTTCAATTTGCAGGGTGAATTGATGCATGTCTGGAAGCAAGGGAAAGCGCGCGTACCGGCTAAGTTAGATGACTATGCGTACCTTATACAGGCGATGTTGCAATTGGGTGCTGCCACAGGTGACAATAGGTATTTATTGGAGGCGAATAAATGGTTGACATCTTCTATAGAAGAATTTGCACATGAGAGCGGTAATTTTTTCTATTATACCTCAGCAAGACAGGCGGATATTCCTGTGCGTAAAGTGGATATATATGACGGTGCATTACCATCTGCAAATGCAGTAATGGCGCACAATTTATTGCTCGCGGGCTTGTATATGGAAAAGAATGAGTGGCTGGAACATGCCGGCTATATATTGCAAAAAATGAGCGATACTGCTATTCGTTATGCATATTCATTTGGCTATTGGGGCATGTTGCTGCAACGCTATGCCGCTAATATGAGAGTGGTAATGTGTGTAGGTAGTAATGCTGATGCAGCTGCTAGGCAGTTAAGATCCTCCTTCATACCGCACTGTTTTGTAATCACTTCAGAAAAAGAAATATTTGATATTCCTGTTCTTAAGGGCAAATTTTTAACTAATGAATTGCTTATATTTGTTTGTACTCAGCAATCATGTTTAGCACCTGTAACCAATGCAGCCGATGCGCTGCACTTAATTCAACTATGAAAACGATAGAGGCTAAACGCTTTATGCAAAAAGGTCTTTGTACTAAAAAAGTTAACATTTTTTTTTTGGACGCTTGCATTTTTGGAAAAAACTTTAAATATTGTGCATCGGTTATATGGTAAACAGTTACTCATAACCAATAATTTTTAGTTTATTTGCCTAATTGCAAAAAAATAATAACAGTAGTATGAAACAACTTTCCCTGAAGATCTCGGCTGTAGCGTTACTCGCACTGGCTGCAAGCTGTGGAAAATCGGGTTCTGGAGGCCAATTGGTAGGAGATCCGACGACTCTGAACTACAAGGCTCCTGTACCTTTAGGTATGGTGTGGGTCCCTTCTGGTGTTTTGAAAATGGGCGCAAGCGACCAAGATGTACGTGGTAAGAATGACGCTCAGATTCGCACCGTGCAGATGACGGGTTTCTATATGGACGCGACCGAAATATCTAATGCGGAGTATCGTCAGTTTACAGACTGGGTACGTGACTCTATGGCCCATGTGCAACTTGGTGACTTCATGGACAATGCAGATGGTACACAGCGTGTTGATATGAGAAAGCGTATCAACTGGCGTGATCAGGATCTGCAAGATCAATTATCAAGCTTCTACATTCCTGCTGAACAATCTGGCTGGGGTAAAAAAGAGTTTGATAACAGCAAGCTGGTTTATCACTACGAAACCTTCAATTACGAAGATGCTGCCAGGAATCCTGATCAGCCTCGTACTAACTTTATAGGCAAATATGATGTAAAGGTTTACCCGGATACTACTGTGTGGGTTCGCCAGTTCTCATATTCATATAACGAACCTATTGCTTTACAATACAACTGGTTCCCTGCGTTCAACAACTACCCTGTAGTTGGTGTTAACTACCATCAGGCAGAAGCATTCTGCGATTGGCGTACACATCTGTGGAAGTCAGAACGCGAAAAGAACAAGATGTATATGGAAGGTGAATTCCAGCTGCCAAATGAAATGCAGTGGGAATGGGC
>JBQCEX010000147.1:0-4902 GCA_051959855.1 Flavipsychrobacter sp.
AAACCACACACCTTTACAGTACCATAAGTTGGCGGCAAATAGCCGGTAATCATTTTCATGGTAGTAGATTTCCCCGCGCCGTTGGGGCCAAGGAATCCCACTATTTCTCCCTTATTCAGTTCAAACGATATATTATCTACAGCTTTTTGCGCACCATAGATCTTAGTAAGCGATAATACACTAATGGACATAGAGCAAAGCTACTGATTTGTAATGTTTTTTGTAAATATACCTGCATATAAAAAGCCAGGCATTCAGCCTGGCTTCCGGACAATATATTTGCTATTCTTATTGTTTTATTCCTATAAAAGTACAAGTTGATTTTACCGTGTTACCTCTAACATCTTTTGATGTTATTTCTGTAAAAACAGTAAGCTTGTTGTTGTTTACAAGAGTAATATTAATATGTTTTGAATAACCTGACCCATCATTAATGTCGGGTACCATTACAGATGTGCCGCTAATAGTTCCGATAAGTGTGTCCATTTTATTATTAAAGAGCACTATTTTAAGGCTTGTGAGACTGTTAGGCACCGCCACTACTACCGCTGTATCGTATACGCTTGGGTTCAAATCGCAATTTGTATTGCCGTTATAGGTGCCTAAAAACTTAGTATTTATTTGTGTTTGACATTCTGTGCCTTCATAACCGGTAGGACAATTACAAAAACCATTAGCGCATGATCCGCCATTAATACATTTTAAATCGCTGCAAGTATCGATTTGACAGGCATTATATAAAACAGTACTAGCTATTCCTAAAAATGCAAAAACAGTTAGTAATGAGCTTTTCCAAAACTTCATGCTTATGTAGTATTTAACGCCTAAAATACAAAAAATCTTTACGTTATATAGTAATTCAGCATTTTTTTGCTAATTAAATGCATTCCATCCCTGAGCTACTAATTTGTGCTTATTTCCCTGCCGTGTAATGAGGGTATTCCCTTCTTCTTTTTTTGTGATATAACCGATTACACTTATTTGTTCATTCCTAACTATTTTCTCATAATCTTCCTGCTTTACCGTAAACAACAGCTCGTAATCTTCACCTCCGCTCAGCACACAAGCAGTAGGATCTATGCTAAACTCAAATGCTACTTCCCTGCTTTCCTGGTGCATGGGAATTTTTTCTTCATACAGTACGCACCCTGTGTCGCTTTGTTTACAAATATGCAATATCTCAGAGCTAAGTCCGTCACTTACATCTATCATTGAGGTTGGAATGATCTCATTTTCCTGCAGCCAGCTTACGATATCGGCGCGAGGCTCGGGTTTTAAGATTCTCCCCACCACGTAAGCTCTGTTTTGAAGATCGGGCTGAACACCCGGGCTCTCAAGGTAAATACGTTTTTCTCTTTCCAGCAGTTGCAAGCCTAAATAAGCGCCACCCAGGTCGCCGGAGACACAAATCAGGTCATTTTCCTTAGCGCCACTGCGTTTTACATATTTATCTGGCGCTACCTCGCCTATTGCAGTAATGCATATAACGAAACCCTTTTGCGATGTAGAAGTGTCACCGCCTACCAGGTCCACGCCATATCGTTCGCAAGCAGCATACACGCCTTCATAAAATTCTTCCAATGCTTCAACCGATATCCTGTTAGATACACCCAGGCTTATAGTAATATGCGTAGGCGTGGCAAACATGGCATATATATCAGAGAGATTTACGGCAACGGCTTTGTAACCTAAATGCTTCAATGGTGTGTACATCAGGTCAAAATGTACGCCCTCCAGAAACATATCAGTTGTTATTACGGTTTGCCGTCCAAAGTTGTCTATTACCGCCGCGTCGTCCCCTATGCTTAGTATGGTGCCAGCCTGTCTTGTATCGTTATTTCTGGTCAAATGATCTATCAAACCGAATTCACCTAAAGATGATATTTCAGTACGCTGTTCGCTCATATTCTTCTATGAAATTATAATTGTTTACGTATCAGGGAAAGCATTACCTCATGTATTAAACCGTTAGTTGCAAGGGTTTCTTAGTCAAATACATTGTAAGGATCACCTTCAAAATTTGTTATTCTGCCACCCGCTTCCTGCACAATAAGGTAGCCTGCTGCAAGATCCCAGGCATTGAGGTTGTATTCCCAAAAACCGTCAAACCGGCCACATGCCACCCAGCAGAGATCTATAGCGGCAGAGCCAAGCCGGCGTACAGGCAAACCTTCCAGTATGAAGCGCTCAAACACTTTTATTGGGTGCTGAGTATCGTATGCCCATTTGTATGGGAAACCTGTTACGAGGCACGCTTTCTTAAAATCAGTTTTTTTAGATACAGCTATAGGCATACCGTTCAGTGTAGCACCCATACCTTTCTCTGCAAAAAACATCTCGTTCATCATGGGATTAAAAACAGTACCCAACAGCAGGTCATCTTTATACTTTACCGCTATGCTCACACAACAGATAGGGATAGAATGTGCAAAGTTTACTGTGCCATCTATAGGATCGATGATCCATTGGTAGGGAGAATCCTTTTTAAGCTCTCCTATTTCCTCGCTGATTATGGAATGACTCGGAAAATGTTTTTTAATAATCTCAATAATCTTAGACTCCGAGAGTTTATCAACTTCCGTTACCAGGTTATTGATGCCCTCTTTATTTTCCACCTTAAAAGTACCCTGGAAATGCGAATGGATAATCTTACCTGACTCCCTTGTAGCCTCAAATAATACTTCCTTTAATGCTGCTATAGTCTCCATCTGTTCCGTCATAATTATAATTTGAGCTCTTTACCAAGGTAATAGTCGATCACCTTTAATTTAAAAATAAGATCGTATTTAGCGCTGAGCATATTTGACTCTGCAGCATATTGTGTGTTTTGTGTTGTAAGGTAGTCAATGGTGCTTGTCAAACCCAGATCATAACGTTTTTTAGCAAAGTCCTGGGCCCGCTCGGCAGATTCAGCAGCGTGAACAGCAGCATAGTATTTCTGAATGGAATTGGTAGCATCGCTATAAGCTTTATAAACGCTTTGTTTCAAATTTAGCTCAGCCTGATATTTATTTAATTCCTGGGTGTTCATATTATACTTTGCCTGCTTTACTGCATATTGTGATTGCCAGCCATTGAATAACGGCATAGTCAGCGATAACGCATAGGTTTGTCTGAAGTTATTGTTTAACTGAGTACCAAAGGGAGTATTAGCCAAAACCGGAACAAACTGCGGGGAATAAACAAGATCATTAGTAGCATTGTTTACATAACCAATTGGAACAAATGCTGTATCATACCTTGATACTTGCTTGTATGTACTTGCCCAGTTAGTTCCTATCTGCACTCCAAAGCTTAACTGTGGAAGGAGCGCACCTCGTGCCGCATTAACTCCTTTTTGTGCTGAAGTTACCCTATAATCCGCTGCTTTAATGGCACCAAAATGTTTATGAGCTTCCTGGTACACATCATCTGGAGTTAAGTTTGCTATTGTTACCTGGTCGGCGACCTTCACATCCGGCGCTATTATCTCAAAAGGCTCGCTGAAATCGATATTTAAAAGGGTTTTCAGATCGATAATCGTTGAAGTGTAGTTGGCAATCGAAGATATTAGATTTGAGCTATCTGTGGCTACCTGGGACTCAAGTTGCGCAACATTCAGCTCCGGCACTCTTCCTGCATTATAAAATTTACGTGTCTGATCAAGTTGGGCCATTGACAGCTCTACCTGCTTTTTACTCACACCTATTTGCTCTTTAGCCAGAATAGCCCTTAAATATCCCGTAGCAACATTTAAGGACACATCATCTTTTAATTGATCCAAATCTGATTTTGATGCAAGTAGGCTGTATTTATTTTTAGAGATCAGATTTCTTTGCTGAAACCAGCCGAACAATAGCACATTCGAAGTTCCACCTACACTTACGAAATCATAATTAGCATCAATGAATTGGTTACTGGTCGGGTCAATGGAGCGACCATAGCTACGTCCGTAGGAAGCAGAAAGGTTGGCATTGGGTAACTGGGCCAGCTGACTTTGCAATAAAGTATACTTTGCCAGACGAGCATTTAATACATCCTGTTGTATAGAGATATTGTGATCAATAGCATATTTCACACAACGCTGCAAAGTCCAGACATCAGCAGATTGAGCCTGAGTGTTCCAGGCTAAGCATAAAAAAAGAAATAAAGAAACGACACGTGATAGTTGGCGCATAAGACAAAAATAACGAAATAATATACCCAACTACGGAATTGCCTTTATAAGCTGTTTAATATTATCTCATTAGCTATCCCGTCCATTATTTGCCTCCTGATATTTCGATAGACTTATCCATAGAACTGTCTTCCTGTATGGAAATGGGAACTACTATTGTTTGTTGTTGTTTTAATTGATTTTCTACAGTATCCAGGTATTGTTTGTAGCTGCCAAACTGGATCATGAACTGATATCCGGCTTTTGTCAGCTCCAGCTTACCGGCATTACCAAACCCGACTGACGGTACTACCCAGCCTGAGCCTGTTAAAATGTTCCATATCCTGTCGGCATCCTTTCTATTTAATTTCACTTTGTGTGGGGTAAAAATATCCCCTTCCAGATGCATAGATGTTTTATGAGCATTTTCATAGAGCGATTTTAAAACAAGATCAAATATGGTTTTATCCTGTTCTGAATGGTTTGGAATATCGATTACATGATCTTTCATGCGCTGTAAAGCCTTTTTGCCCTTGTTATCTCTTAGATGTCTCATAATGACTATTATTTATACATTACTTAGTAATGCTGATATGATAGTGATGTAAAAACTGTGCCCGAATAATTGCTTAAACTTTAACAACATTTTCAATAGACACGTTTATTAAATTTGTTGAAAACCATGCATATGGAACGAATCAGCATGCTGCTGCAAAAGATATCTGCCATAACAGAGCAAGGCAAAGCAAACAGTACTATAGACATTG